>NZ_JAAGPH010000044.1:0-54671 GCF_017104705.1 Burkholderia sp. Se-20373
CGCGGCGAGGACGGCTGGCGCGCGTTCTGGCGCTACCTGCCGCTCGTCGCTGTGCGCGACACGCTGCTCGCGCTCGAATGGCTCGCGGCCGTGTTCGGCACGCACGTGGTGTGGCGCGGCGCGAGGATGACGGTCGTCGGCGGCGAGCGCGCGACGGCGGCAGTGGAAGCAGTGGACGGCCGCTAGGGCCGTTCCGACCGAACCCGGCCCGAAGGCCGAGACGCGCTGCGCGGCGAGGCCGCGCGGCGCGACATGACAGGGAGGCGGGCGCCGGCAGGGCGGCCCGCGGTTTTTTGACTGAATCGTTGTGACGAATCGAACTATGCAGGCTACCGGAGCATTCATGAAAACGCTGTTCTTGCAGGCCCCTTCGTATGACGGCTTCGACGGCGGAGCCGGCTCGCGCTACCAGGCGAAGCGCGAAATCCGTTCCTTCTGGTATCCGACGTGGCTCGCGCAGCCGGCCGCGCTCGTGCCGGGCAGCCGCGTCGTCGACGCGCCGGCCGACGGCCTGTCGGTCGAGGAAACGCTGAAGATCGCGAACGACTACGACCTCGTGATCATCCACACGAGCACGCCGTCGTTCCCGACCGACGCAATGTTCGCGCAGGACCTGAAGAAGATGAAGCCGTCGATGCTGGTCGGCATGGTCGGCGCGAAGGTGATGGTCGATCCGCACAACTCGCTCACGGCGAGCGAGGCGATCGACTTCGTGTGCCGCGAGGAATTCGACTACACCTGCAAGGAAATCGCCGAAGGCAAGCCGTTCCCGGAGATCAAGGGCTTGAGCTGGCGCGCGAAGGACGGCTCGATCGAGCACAACGAAGCGCGTCCGATCCTCGAGAACATGGACGAACTGCCGTTCGTCGCGCCCGTCTACAAGCGCGACCTGAAGATCGACAACTACTTCATCGGCTACCTCAACTATCCGTACGTGTCGATCTACACGGGCCGCGGCTGCAAGTCGCGCTGCACCTTCTGCCTGTGGCCGCAGACGGTCAGCGGCCATCGCTACCGCACGCGCTCGGTCGAGAACGTGCTCGCGGAAGCGAAGTGGATCCGCGACAACATGCCGGAAGTGAAGGAACTGATGTTCGACGACGACACCTTCACCGACGACCTGCCGCGCGCCGAAGCCATCGCCATCGGCCTGGGCAAGCTGGGCATGACGTGGTCGTGCAACGCGAAGGCGAACGTGCCGTACAAGACGCTGAAGGTCATGAAGGAAAACGGCCTGCGCCTGCTGCTGGTCGGCTTCGAATCCGGCGACGACCAGATCCTCGTGAACATCAAGAAGGGCGTGCGCACCGATTTCGCGCGCCGCTTCAGCGCGGACTGCAAGAAGCTCGGCATCAAGATCCACGGCACCTTCATTCTCGGCCTGCCGGGCGAGACGCAGGAGACCATCAAGAAGACGATCGAGTACGCGAAGGAAATCAATCCGCACACGATCCAGGTCTCGCTCGCCGCGCCGTATCCGGGCACGACGCTCTACAAGCAGGCCGTGGAAAACGGCTGGATGGAAGAGAACAAGACCATCAACCTGGTGAGCAAGGAAGGCGTGCAGCTCGCGGCGATCGGCTATGCGCACCTGTCGCGCGACGAGATCTATCACCACCTCGAGCAGTTCTATCGCCAGTTCTACTTCCGTCCGTCGAAGATCTGGGAGATCGTCCGCGAGATGCTGACGAGCTGGGACATGATGAAGCGCCGCCTGCGCGAAGGTGTCGAGTTCTTCCGCTTCCTGCGCGCACACGAGGCCTGATTCATGGCGACGCAGCCGGCGGCGCGGGCGCTGATCTTCACCGCGGACGACTTCGGGCTGCACCCGCGTGTCAACGCGGCGGTCGAGCGCGCGCACCGCGACGGTGTGCTGAATGCCGCCAGCCTGATGGTCGGCGCACCCGCCGCGCAAGATGCGATCGAGCGCGCGCGGCGGCTGCCGTCGCTCGCGGTCGGCCTGCATCTCGTCCTCGCGGACGGGCCGGCCACGCTGCCCGTACGTGAGATTCCCGCGCTCGTCGGCCCCGACGGGCGGTTCGGCGATGCGATGGCGAAGGACGGCTGCCGCTTCTTCTTCCTGCCGCACGTGCGGGCGCAGCTGCGCCGCGAGATTCGCGCGCAGTTCGACGCGTTCGCGGCGAGCGGCTTGCCGCTCGACCACGTGAACGCGCACAAGCATTTCCACCTGCATCCGACCGTCCTGTCGCTGATCATCGAGATCGGCCGCGACTACGGGCTGCGCGCGGTGCGGCTGCCCTACGAGACGAGCGCGCCCGCGCTGCTCAAGCCGTGGATCGCGCTCGTGCGCGCGCGGCTCGACCGCGCCGGGCTTGCGCACAACGACTACGTGGTCGGGATCGAGCATACGGGCGCGATGGACGAGGCTGTGCTGCTCGATGCGCTCGCCACGCTGCCGCCGGGTGTCGGCGAGATCTACTGCCATCCGGCCGAAGCCGGCGACGGCCCGATCACGCCGACGATGGCCGGCTACCGTCCGGTGGACGAACTCGATGCGCTGCTGTCGCCGCGCGTCGCGGCCGCGCTGAAGGCGGCGGGTGTCGCGACCGGCGGCTTTGCCGACGTGTTCGGCCAGCCCGCCGCACGGCGCGCCGCGCCGGCGTCGCGCGCACCGGGAGCGCAGCCGTCATGACCAAATGGATCAAATGGCTCGGCTGGCCGCTCGGCATCGGCATCCTGCTCGCGCTGGGGCTGCACGAAGGCATCGGCGACGTATCGCAGATGCTCGCGCGCGCCGGTTATGCGTTGCTGTGGCTCGTGCCGTTCCATGCGCTGCCGCTGCTGCTCGACGCCTACGCGTGGCACCTGCTGCTCGACAAGCGCTCGTCGCTGCCCTTCCTGTGGTGGATCGCGACCGTGCGCGAGGCCGTGAACCGGCTGCTGCCGGTGGTCGGGATCGGCGGCGAGATCGTCGGCATCCGCCTCGCGCGCTGGCAGGTGCCCGACGCGAGCCGCGTGACGGCATCGGTGATCGTCGAGTTGCTCGTGACGATTGTCGTCCAGTACGCGTTCGCCGCGCTCGGCCTCGTGCTGCTGCTTGCGACGACGGACAGCATGGGCGGCGGCACGATCGGCCTCGCGTTGCTGCTCACGCTGCCGCTGCCGGTGCTCGGGGTCGTGCTGATGCGCCGTGGCGGCATCTTCCATGCCATCGAGCGTTTCGCGGGCCGCCTGCTCGGCGATTCGCACCGGCTGCTGCAGGGCGTCGACGGCAAGCGGCTGGACGCCGATATCGACGGGCTGATGTCGCGCACGGGCCTGCTGTTCAGCGCATTCTTCTGGCAGCTGGCCGGCTACGTGCTCGGCGCGCTCGAGATCTACTGGGCGCTCGCGCTGCTCGGCCATCCGGTGTCGATCGGCGGCGCGATCGCGATCGAGGCGATGACGCAGGCCGTGCGCCATGCGGCATTCATGGTGCCGGGCGGCCTTGGTGTCCAGGAGGCGACCGTCGTGCTGCTCGCGCAGATGTTCGGCGTCGATCGCGAGACGGCGCTATCGCTCGCGCTGGTCAAGCGCGGCCGCGAGGTGCTGTTCGGCTGCCTGGCGCTCGGTTCGTGGCAGCTGGCCGAGCTCGTGCGCACGCGCCGCCGTATCGGCGTGCCGCCGGCCGTGCCGCGCGCGCCGCAAGCGACGAGCCGCACGACCCGGGCCGAGACCGAAACCGAAACGATGCATTGAACACGAGACGGGCCGCGCGCCCGTCTCGCGCTTTTGGCGTTGCGCGGGTATCCTTGCCGCGTGTTTTCTCGACGCGCATTTCTTCCGATGAATTTCCGTTTCCGGCTGCTTCCCGTGACGATGCTGGCCGCCGCGCTGGCGCTGACCGGCTGCGACGACAAGCAAGGCAACCTCGACGTGCAACGTATCAGGGACTTCTTCAACGCGATCAAGCCCGCGCCGCTGCTGCTGAAGGGGCTGAAGGTCGGCGAATCGACCGAGGCCGACGTGCGCGGCACGATGGGCAAGCCCGAGACCGAGCGCGACTTCACCGACGGCTCGAAGCGGCTCGAATACCCGCGCGGCCCGATGGGCAACCAGACGTGGTTCGTCGATCTCGATGCGAACGGCCGCTACACGGGCGCGACGCAGGTGCTGACCGCCGAGAATTTCGCGAAGGTGCGCCCCGGGATGAACGAGGACGAGGTGCGGCGCCTGCTCGGCAAGCCCGGCGACATCGCGCAATATCCGCTCAAGCCCGAGATCGTCTGGAGCTGGCGCTGGCTCGAGGACGGCGTCAACACCGACGCATTCTTCAACGTCCATTTCGGCCCGGACGGGCTTGTCTATACGACTTCGCGCTCCGACATCCTGAAAGGGCGATAGGCGTAGCCGCAGCCTCCTTCGGCGCTATATCGAAAAAGCGACCGGAAAATTGCAAAAAGTCCGCTTCCCCGCCGGTTATCCGGTTGTCAGGAAGCGGCTTTTTTCCTTTTGAAACAGTGGCGTAGGCCGTGGTTGCAAATGATGGGGCGGATTGTTGCGACGCAGCAATCACGTGCAAGGTGGTTTGAGGCAATCAATTTCGCTTGCGACTATCCGCGTCAGCCCGGCGCGGGACAGGCATACGCGTCGGCATCCATTCCAACTCTGGAGACGCGCGTGTTCCTTTACGGCTTTGGTCCTGTCCTCTGGGCCGGCACCGTGCAGACCATCGAGCTGTCGGTGCTGTCGCTCGCCACTGCGGTGGCGCTGGGGCTGATCGGCGCGGTGGCGAAGCTGTCGCACAACCGGGTGCTGCGAGCGATCGCGACCGGCTATACGACGCTGATCCGCTCGGTGCCCGATCTCGTCCTGATGCTGCTGTTGTTCTACAGCATCCAGATCTGGCTGAACCAGTTCACCGACTTCGTCGGCTGGGACCAGATCGACATCGACCCGTTCGTGGCCGGCGTGCTGACGCTCGGCTTCATCTATGGCGCGTACTTCACCGAGACGTTCCGCGGCGCGTTCCTGTCGGTGCCGCGCGGCCAGCTCGAAGCCGGCGCGGCGTACGGGATGAGCGGCGCGCGGGTGTTCGCGCGGATCATGTTTCCGCAGATGATGCGCTTCGCGCTGCCGGGCATCGGCAACAACTGGCAGGTGCTCGTGAAGGCCACCGCGCTGGTGTCGATCATCGGCCTCGCGGACGTCGTGAAGGCCGCGCAGGACGCCGGCAAGAGCACGTTCAACATGTTCTTCTTCATTCTCGTCGCGGCGCTGATCTATCTCGCGATCACGACCGTTTCCAACCTCGTGCTGATCCAGCTCGAGAAGCGTTATTCCATGGGCGTGCGGCACGCAGAGCTATGATCGAAATTCTCCAGGAATTCGGCCAGGCGTTCCTTTACTGGGACGGCCAGCGCCTCTCCGGCCTCGCGGTGACGCTGTGGCTGCTCGTCGCGTCGATTTCGCTCGGCTTCGTGTGCGCGGTGCCGCTCGCGGTCGCACGCGTGTCGAAGAACAAGTGGGTCTCGACGCCGGTGCGGTTCTACACGTACGTGTTCCGCGGCACGCCGCTCTACGTGCAGTTGCTGCTGCTGTACACGGGCATGTACAGCCTCGAGTTCGTGCGGTCGCACTCGCTGCTCGACGCGTTCTTCCGCAGCGGCTTCAACTGCGCGATTCTCGCGTTCGCGCTGAACACCTGCGCGTACACCACGGAGATCTTCGCGGGTGCGATCCGCGCGATTCCGCACGGTGAAGTGGAGGCGGCGCGTGCGTACGGGATGTCGCCGTTCACGATGTACCGCCGCGTGATCCTGCCGTCGGCGCTGCGCCGCGCGTTGCCGCTGTACAGCAACGAGGTGATCCTGATGCTGCACGCGACGACCGTCGCGTTCACCGCGACCGTGCCGGACATCCTGAAGGTCGCGCGGGACGCGAATTCCGCCACCTACATGGCGTTCCAGTCGTTCGGGATCGCCGCGCTGATCTATCTTGCGGTATCGTTCGCACTCGTCGCGGCGTTTCGCCGTGCGGAGCGCCACTGGCTTGCGTATCTCGCGGCCGCCCGTCATTGAATTACTTCGAGGAGAGCCAGTTGGCCGAGATCACTCAAACGAGCGCTGCCGCTTCCACCAAGCTTGCCGCGGTCGACATTCACAAGCGCTACGGTGACAACGAAGTGCTCAAGGGCGTATCGCTGAACGCGAAGGCCGGCGACGTCATCAGCATCATCGGCGCGAGCGGCTCGGGCAAGAGCACGTTCCTGCGCTGCATCAATTTTCTCGAGCGGCCGAATGCGGGGCAGATCGTCGTCGACGGCGAGGCCGTGCGCACGAAGACCGACCGCGCCGGCGCGCTCGAAGTTGCCGATCACAAGCAGCTGCAGCGCATTCGCACGAAGCTCGCGATGGTGTTCCAGCACTTCAACCTCTGGGCGCACATGAACGTGCTCGAGAACGTGATGGAAGCGCCGGTGCACGTGCTCGGCATTTCGAAGAAGGAAGCCGAGGAGCGGGCGCGCGAGTACCTGGAGAAGGTCGGCTTGCCGCCGCGCGTCGAGAAGCAGTATCCGTCTCATCTGTCGGGCGGCCAGCAGCAGCGCGTGGCGATTGCGCGGGCGCTGGCGATGCATCCGGACGTGATGCTGTTCGACGAGCCGACGTCGGCGCTCGACCCGGAGCTGGTGGGTGAAGTGCTGAAGGTGATGCAGAAGCTGGCCGAGGAAGGCCGCACGATGATCGTCGTCACGCACGAGATGGGTTTCGCGCGCAACGTGTCGAACCACGTGATGTTCCTGCATCAGGGGCGGACCGAGGAAGAGGGTGATCCGAAGGAAGTGCTGGTACGCCCGCAGAGCGAGCGGCTGAAGCAGTTCCTGTCGGGCAGTCTCAAGTAACGCGACAGGGCAGGTTTCAACCGTGGTACCGGTGTCTCGTCCCGCAGGCGCCACCCGCACGACGCAGGTGGCGATCGTTGCATTGCCGCCCGTGTCGATGTCGGGCGTGGGTCCGATCGTCGATGCGCTGAACCTCGCGAACGAGATCGACGGGCGGCTGCTGTATCGCTGGCAGGTGTGTTCGTGGGACGGGCGGCCGGTGCCGCTCGCCGGCGGCGCGCAGTGGCATGCCGATGCGGCGTTCAACGATGCGATCGCGTGTGACTGGGTCATCGTCGTGTCGGAGCGGTTTCAGCAGTTTGCCGACTATCGGTTGTTTCTCGCGAGTCTCGCGAGGGTGGGGCAGCGCACGCCTGTCGTGACCGGCATTCATCATGGCGTTTGGTGGCTTGCCATGGCCGGGCAGCTTTCCGGGTATCGCGTGAGCGTGAACTGGGAGACGTATCAGCAGTTCGCCGAACAGTTCGAGCGGTCGATCGTCACGCAGCAGATCTTCGAAATCGATCGCGATCGGGCGACCTGTGCTGGTGGGCAAGCCACCGTTGACTTCATGCTGGCCATGATCGGCCGGGAACATGGGCCTGACCTCGCGGAAAGGATCGCCGATGCGCTCGGCGCCGGGACTTTGCGCAGCGGCGAGGAGCGGCAGCGGATTCCTTTCGTGACTGCGCCCGGCGAGCGGCATCCTCGGTTGAATGATGCTTTGCTGCTCATGGAAGCCAATGTCGAGGATCCGTTGACCACCGATGAAATCGCCGAGCTCGTTGGCGTTTCACGCCGGCAACTGGAACGGCTCTTTCGGCAGTATCTCGGGGCGATGCCCTCCAAGTATTACCTCAATCTTCGGTTGCTCAAGGCTCGGACTCAGTTGCAGCGGACCAGCAAGTCGGTTGTGCAGGTTAGCCTTGCCTGTGGGTTCTCTTCTGCTGCGCACTTTTCTAACGCTTACCGCGAAAGGTTTGGGGTCACGCCTCGGGAGGATCGGCGAGCCTGGCTCGAGAAGCAGACCGGGGGCGGCGGAGAGCCTCGGGGGGGCGCGCTTGTTGAGCGCGCGGGGAAGGATTGATTTTGTTTTTTTTGGCGGTTCGCTTGCGTTTGGCGTGAAGCACCTGTTGTCTTAGCGGTCTATTAGCGTCGCCCCTGCGCGGGGCGGCGGTTACTTTTCTTTGTCTTGCCAAAGAAAAGTAACCAAAAGAAAGGCGCTGTGAGAACGCAAGACCTCCCGGTGCCATGGCACTCGGAGTGGATCGCGCCTAAGTGTCCGCGCCAGTCACGAACACGGAGTGGTTCGAGCAATGGTTCTGACATCCTCCACTGCCCAACAGAGCGGTATACCGCCCGCCAGCTCCATCCTCGCTACGCTCGGCTGCAAGGTACTTCACGTCGCGTTGCATGCGCTCACATGCTTCTGCCAGCGCTGCATCAGCAAAGCACGCAACCCTCTTTTTTCACACCATTCGTACCCGATCGGACTGCTAGCCATCGGTGAGTGTTGGATAACGGCGTGAGCACGTAAGTGCGTGCTGCGTCCCTTTTTCGTGGCGAATGAGGGCATGCCTTGATTCGCTGAATCCGCGACTCGCGTGTGATTGCCGGAGCTGACCGGCCTCAGATGTTACTGGAGAGGGTGTCCCTGTCGGCCGAGCGTAGCGAGGGTGGAGCTAGCGGGCGGTATACCGCTCTGTCGGGTAGTGGAAGGTGTCAGAACCATTGCTCGAACCACTCCGTGTTCGTGACTGGCGCGGACACTTAGGCGCGATCCACTCCGAGTGCCATGGCACCGGGAAGTCATGCGTTCTCACAGCGCCTTTCTTTTGGTTACTTTTCTTTGGCAAGACAAAGAAAAGTGACCGCCGCCCCGCGCAGGGGCGACGCTAATAGACCGACAAGATCACAGGTGCTTCACGCCAAACGCAAGCGCCCCACCCAAAAAGCCTCAAAATACGCCCACCGAAACCGAACCCCCGCCCGCCCGGAAGGGCAAAACCAAACCGCACTATCCGCTTCCGATAGAACCCGTCGCAATTCCGCAAGACGCTTGCGTCGCCCTTACCTAAACTTGATCCTGTTGAACCCTCTTACGAAACCGAAAGGAACGACCATGACGACCTCGACCGTGACCCGCCAGACATTCGATGAAGTGATGGTGCCGGTATTTTCCCCCGCGCCGTTCGTGCCGGATCGCGCAGAGGGCTCCCGCGTGTGGGACACGGCTGGCCGCGAGTACATCGACTTCGCGTGCGGCATCGCGGTAACGTCGCTGGGCCACGGCCACCCGGAACTGCTGAAAGTCCTGGACGAACAAGGCCGCAAGCTCTGGCACATCGGCAACGGCTACACGAACGAGCCGGTGCTGCGCCTCGCGAAGCGCCTCGAATCGCTGACCTTCGCCGACCGCGCGTTCTTCGCGAACTCCGGCGCGGAAGCGAACGAAGCCGCCCTGAAACTCGCACGCCGCGTCGCATTCGATCGCCACGGCGCCGACAAATATGAAATCGTGTCGTTCGTGCAGTCGTTCCACGGCCGGACGTTCTTCACGGTCAGCGTCGGCGGCCAGCCGAAGTACTCGGAAGGCTTCGGCCCCGTGCCGGAAGGCATCAAGCACCTGCCGTACAACGACATCGAAGCCGCGAAGGCCGCGATCGGCCCGAAAACCTGCGCGGTGATCGTCGAGCCCGTGCAAGGCGAAGGCGGCGTGATCCCGGCCGATCCGGCCTTCCTGAAGGCGCTGCGCGAAGCGTGCGACGCACACGGCGCACTGCTGATTTTCGACGAAGTGCAAACGGGCGTCGGCCGCACGGGCCAGTTCTATGCATACATGGACACGGGCGTCACGCCGGACATCCTGACGACCGCCAAGGCGCTCGGCAACGGCTTCCCGATCGGCGCGATGCTGACGACGAACGAACTGGCCGCGCATTTCAAGGTCGGCGTGCACGGCACGACGTACGGCGGCAATCCGCTCGCATCGGCGATCGGCGACAAGGTCGTCGAACTGATCAGCGACCCGGCGCTGCTCGAAGGCGTGCGTGAACGCAGCGTGCGCCTGAAAGGCGCGCTCGAGCGCATCAACGCACGCTTCGGCATCTTCAAGGACGTGCGCGGCAAGGGCCTGCTCGTCGGCGCCGAACTCACCGCCGCATTCGACGGCCGCGCGAAGGACTTCGTCACCGCCGCCGCCGAGAACGGCCTGATCATGCTGATCGCCGGCCCGAACGTGCTGCGCTTCGTCCCGTCGCTGGTGATCCCGTTCGACCTGCTCGACGAAGGCATGAAGCGCTTCGAGAAGGCTGTCGAACAAGTGCTCGCCGCCCAGGAAGCCACCGCGCGCTGATCGGCGCACCCATCGCAGACAGGAACGACGATGCTATTTGTTCGCCCCGGCAAACTCACGGATCTCGATGCGCTCGCGCACATGGCGCGCACCGCGCAGCCGGTCCTGCACTCGCTGCCGCACGACCGCGCGGCGCTCGAAGCGCGCGTGGCGCTCTCCGAGGATTCGTTTCGCGCGGACGTCGACTTCGCGGGCGAGGAGTTCTACCTCTTCGTGCTCGAGGATTCGTCGACCGGCAAGCTGCTCGGCACGGCGAGCATCGTGGCCGCAGCCGGCTACTCGGAACCGTTCTACGCGTTCCGCAACGACGCACTGATCCACGCGTCGCGCGAGCTGCACGTGAACCGCAAGATCCACGCGCTCACGATGTCGCACGAGCTGACCGGCAAGAGCCGGCTGGCGGGCTTCTACGTCGATCCGTCGCTGCGCGGCGACGCGGCCGCGCACCTGATCTCGCGTGCGCGGATGATGTACATCGCCGCGAACCGCCGCCGCTTCACGCCCGAAGTGTTCACGCTGCTGCTCGGCGTGAGCGACGGCAACGGCGCTTCGCCGTTCTGGGAAGCGGTGGGCCGCAAGTTCTTCGGCCGTGACTTCACCGACGTCGACATCGCGTCGGGCGGCCGCAGCCGTACCTTCATCGCGGAAGTGATGCCGGCGTATCCGCTCTACGTGCCGCTGCTGCCGGAAGCCGCGCAGCGCGTGCTCGGCGAGCCGAACGAATCGGCGCTGCTCGCCTATGACATCCATCTCGAGGAAGGCTTCGAGCCCGACCGCTTCGTCGACATCTTCGACGCAGGCCCGGTGCTGACCGCGCAGGTCGACCGCACCGCGTGCGTGAAGCACGGCACGGAGCGCGTCGTGCGCGAGGCTGCGCACCAGCAGGGCGATGTGGCCTACCTGGTGTCGACGGGCAGCGGCGAATCGTTCCGCTGCGTGCTGGCCGACCTGCCGGGCGAGGCGGGTGACGCGCCGCTGGCCGGCGACGTGCGCGCGGCGCTCGATGTAAAGGATGGCGATGTCGTGCGCTGCGTGCCGCTGCACCGCCGCGACGATGAGGATTTGAAGGGAGACGCAGCATGATCGTCGTTCGGGTCGTACAAACGGGCGACGTCGACGCGCTCGTGTCGCTCGCGAAGGAAACCGGGCCGGGCCTGACCACGTTCAAGCCCGACCGCGACGCGCTCGCCGCGCGCATCGAGCGCACACGCCGCACGCTCGCGGGCGAGGCGGCAGCCGGCGAGGCCGGCTACTTCTTCGTGATGGAAGAATCGAAGACGGGCGACATCGCGGGCGTGTGCGGGATCGAGACGCAGGTCGGCCTCGAACAGCCGTTCTACAACTACCGCGTGAGCACGGTCGTGCACGCGAGCCAGGAGCTCGGCGTGTGGACGCGGATGTCCGCGCTGAACATCTCGCACGACCTGACCGGTTATGCGGAAGTGTGCTCGCTGTTCCTGAGCCCGCGCTATCGCACGGGCGGCGTGGGCGGCCTGCTGTCGCGCTCGCGCTTCATGTTCATCGCGCAGTTCCGCGAGCGCTTTCCGGAACGCATCTGCGCGGAACTGCGCGGCCACTTCGACGACGACGGCACGTCGCCGTTCTGGCGCGCAGTCGGTTCGCACTTCTACCAGATCGATTTCAACGCGGCCGACTATCTCAGCTCGCACGGCCGCAAGTCGTTCCTCGCGGAACTGATGCCGCGCTATCCGGTGTACGTCGACCTGCTGCCGCAGGACGCGCAGGACGCGGTCGGCCTCACGCACCGCGACACGCTGCCGGCCCGCAAGATGCTCGAGGCGGAAGGGCTGCGTTACCAGAATCACGTCGACATCTTCGACGCCGGCCCCGTGCTCGAATGCCACGTCAACGACCTGCGCACGGTGCGCGAGAGCGTCGTCGTGCCGGTCGCGATCGGTGTGCCGGATGCGCGGGATGATGCGCCGAAGTCGCTGGTGTCGAACACGTCGCTCACCGATTTCCGCGTCGGTGTCGCGCCGGGCGTGGTCGCGAACGGCGCGTTCGTGCTGTCGGCCGACGACGCCGTCGCGCTCGACGTGAAGGCCGGCGATCCGGTGCGCGTGCTGCCGCTCAAAGTCAAACAGGGATAAACGAATCATGACGGAACTCTTCATCGACGGCGCCTGGGTCGCAGGCTCGGGCCCCGTGTTCGCTTCGCGCAACCCCGGCACCGACGAGATCGCATGGCAGGGTGAAAGCGCGTCGGCGGCCGACGTCGATCGCGCGGTCGCCAGCGCGCGCCGCGCATTCGCCGGCTGGTCGGCGCTCGACTTCGAATCGCGTTGCGCGATCGTCAAGCGTTTCGCCGCGTTGCTCACCGAACGCAAGGAAGCGATCGCGACCGCGATCGGCCGCGAGACGGGCAAGCCGCTGTGGGAAGCGCGCACGGAAGTCGCGTCGATGGCCGCGAAGGTCGGCATCTCGATCCAGGCCTACCAGGAACGCACCGGCGAGAAGCGCCAGGACATGGCCGATGGCGTCGCGGTGCTGCGCCATCGCCCGCACGGCGTCGTCGCGGTGTTCGGCCCCTACAACTTCCCCGGCCACTTGCCGAACGGCCATATCGTGCCCGCGCTGATCGCCGGCAATGCGGTCGTGTTCAAGCCGTCGGAACTCGCACCGGGCGTCGCGCGCGCGACGGTCGAAGTGTGGAAGGACGCCGGCTTGCCGGACGGCGTGCTGAACCTCGTGCAGGGCGAGAAGGACACGGGCATCGCGCTCGCGAACCATCGGCAGATCGATGGCCTGTTCTTCACCGGCAGCTCGGATACCGGCACGCTGCTGCACAAGCAGTTCGGCGGCCGTCCGGAAATCGTGCTCGCGCTCGAGATGGGCGGCAACAACCCGCTCGTGATCGGCGAAGTCGAGGATGTCGACGCGGCCGTCCATCACACGATCCAGTCGGCGTTCCTGTCGGCCGGCCAGCGCTGCACGTGCGCGCGCCGCATCTTCGTGCCGCAGGGCGCGTTCGGCGACCGCTTCCTCGCGCGCTTCGCCGACGTGACGTCGAAGATCACGGCCGACGTGTTCGACGCCGATCCGCAGCCGTTCATGGGCGCGGTGATCTCGGCGCGCGCCGCGGCGAAACTCGTCGACGCGCAGTCGCGCCTGATCGAGCAGGGCGCGAAGCCGATCATCGCGATGACGCAGCGCGATCCGCGCCTCGGCTTCGTGAACGCGGCGATCGTCGACGTGACGGGCGTCGCGAACCTGCCGGACGAAGAACATTTCGGCCCGCTCGCGCAGATCGTCCGCTACGCGACGTTCGACGAAGCGATCGAGCGCGCGAACGACACGGCGTTCGGCCTGTCCGCCGGCCTGCTGGCCGACGACGCGAACGCCTGGGAACACTTCCGCCGCACGATTCGCGCCGGGATCGTCAACTGGAACCGGCCGACCAACGGCGCGTCGTCCGCCGCGCCGTTCGGCGGCACCGGCCGCTCGGGCAACCATCGCCCGAGCGCGTACTACGCGGCCGACTATTGCGCGTATCCGATGGCGTCGGTGGAAAGCACGCAACTGACCTTGCCCGCGAGCCTGTCGCCGGGCCTGCATTTCTGATCGAGGGAACGACGATGAACGCACAAGAAGCCAATTTCGACGGGCTCGTCGGCCCGACCCACAACTACGCCGGGCTGTCGTTCGGCAACGTGGCGTCGCTCAACAACGAAAAGTCGGCCGCGAACCCGAAGGCCGCCGCAAAGCAGGGGCTGCGCAAGATGAAGCAGCTCGCGGATCTCGGTTTCGCGCAAGGCGTGCTGCCGCCTCAGGAGCGGCCGTCGCTGCGCCTCTTGCGCGAGCTCGGCTTCTCCGGCAAGGACGCGGAGGTGATCGCGAAGGCCGCGAAGCAGGCGCCCGAACTGCTCGCCGCGGCGAGCTCGGCATCGGCGATGTGGACCGCGAACGCAGCCACCGTCAGCCCGTCGGCCGACACGAGCGACGGCCGCGTGCACTTCACGCCGGCGAACCTGTGCAGCAAGCTGCATCGCGCGATCGAGCACGAAGCGACGCGCCGCACGCTGTCGACGCTGTTCGCCGATCCCGCGCATTTCGCGGTGCACGAAGCGCTGACCGGCACGCCGGCACTCGGCGACGAAGGCGCGGCGAACCACACGCGCTTCTGCGCCGAATACGGCAAGCCGGGCATCGAGTTCTTCGTGTACGGCCGCGCGGAATACCGCCGCGGGCCCGAGCCGAAGCGCTTCCCGGCACGCCAGACCTTCGAGGCGAGCCGCGCGGTCGCGCATCGCCACGGCCTCGCCGAAGAAGCGACGGTCTATGCGCAGCAGGATCCGGACGTGATCGACGCGGGCGTGTTCCACAACGACGTGATCTCGGTCGGCAACCGCGACACGCTGTTCACGCACGAGCGCGCGTTCGTCAACAAGCAGGCGATCTACGACACGCTGACCGCCGCGCTCGACGCGCGCGGTGCGCGCCTGAACGTGATCGAGGTGCCCGACGCGGCCGTGAGCGTGAACGATGCGGTGACGTCGTACCTGTTCAACAGCCAGCTGCTGTCGCGCGCGGACGGCTCGCAGGTGCTCGTCGTGCCGCAGGAATGCCGCGAGAACGGCAACGTCGCGGCCTATCTCGACGAACTCGCGGCCGGCAACGGCCCGATCCGCGACGTGCTCGTGTTCGACCTGCGCGAAAGCATGAAGAACGGCGGCGGCCCTGCGTGCCTGCGCCTGCGCGTCGTGCTGAACGAAGCGGAACGCGCGGCCGTCACGTCGAACGTGTGGATCAACGACACGCTGTTCGCGTCGCTCGATACGTGGATCGACCGGCACTATCGCGACCGCCTCGCACCGGAAGACCTCGCCGA
Organism: Burkholderia sp. Se-20373; assembly: GCF_017104705.1. Taxonomy (NCBI): domain Bacteria; kingdom Pseudomonadati; phylum Pseudomonadota; class Betaproteobacteria; order Burkholderiales; family Burkholderiaceae; genus Burkholderia; species Burkholderia sp. Se-20373. The sequence goes on from NZ_JAAGPH010000044.1 coordinate 15,025, forward strand.
TCCGGCGCTGCTCGACGAATCGCGCACGGCGCTCGACGAGCTCACGCAGATCCTGCGCGTCGGTTCGCTGTATGACTTCCAGCGCTGATTCCCGCATGGCCGGCGCGCTGCTCGACGACTTCCTCGCGTTCACGCTGGCTGGCCGCGCACCATCCGCGACGGACGGCACCTGCGCGGCCGGCGCCGTGCGCTGGCAATGGCGCGGCGACGGGCTGCTCGCGCTCGAACCGGTGGCGGCCGAGGCCGCCGGCCCGGCGCGCGCGAGCGTGCTCGTGTCGGCCGGCGTGCACGGTGACGAGACGGCGCCGATCGAGCTGCTGTCGATGCTCGTGCGCGATCTCGCATCGGGCGCGCTACCGCTCGCGTGCCGGCTGCTCGTCGTGCTCGGCAACGTGCCGGCGATGCGCGCCGGCGAACGCTATCTCGACGACGACCTGAACCGCCTGTTCAGCGGCCGTCACGCGCAGGTGCCCGACAGCCGCGAAGCACCGCGCGCCGTGCAGCTCGAAGCGGCCGCCGCTGCATTCTTCGCGGCCGCGCCGGCCGGCGCCGCGCGCTGGCACATCGACATGCATACGGCGATCCGCGCGTCGGTGTTCGAGCAGTTCGCGCTGCTGCCGCACACGGGCATGCCGCCGACACGCACGATGTTCGAATGGCTCGGCGACGCGCGGATCGCGGCCGTGCTGCTGCATACCGCGAAGGGCAACACGTATTCGCATTTCACGGCCGAGCGTTGCGGTGCGCTCGCGTGCACGCTGGAACTCGGCAAGGTGCGCCCGTTCGGCCAGAACGACCTGGCGCGCTTCGCGCCGGCTGACCGCGCGGTGCGCAAGCTCGTGTCGGGCGCCGCTTGCGAGGCCGACGCGCCGTTGCCGCGCGTGTTCACGGTGATCGACCAGATCACGAAGCAGAGCGACGCGCTCGAGCTGTTCGTCGCGGCCGACGTCGCGAACTTCACCGCGTTCGCACGCGGCACGGTGCTCGCGCAGGACGGCGATTACCGCTACACGGTGACGCACGACGAGGAGCGCATCGTGTTCCCGAATCCGTCGGTGAAGCCGGGTTTGCGCGCGGGCCTGCTCGTCGTCGACACGACCCGCGAGACGGTCGCGGCGCTCGTCTGACGGTGGCTGGTTGCGCGTGGCCGCGGCAACCCGCGGCTCGCGCCTCGCCCGGCCACCATTCCTAATTCGAGATAACGCCCACCTGCCGCGCAGAAGGCCCGCGGGTCGCGCTTGCGTATTTGCGACATCGTCTTGCAAGTTCGACGGGCCGCCCGGCTGACGTCGGCGCCCGCAGCGCAGCATCGCGCGCCGGCGGCTGCTTTGCCATATCGGGCCGCGCGGATTGGTACAATCGCGGCCTTGCGGCTGTTGCGCCGCATCACGGCGCGGCGGCAGCATTGCCGTGGTCATCCGACCCTGCAATGATGCATGCGCCCGTAGTTCCGGAACATTCGAGTATCGAGGAGAACACCTGATGAAGTTGGATTGGCGTAAAGTGGCCGCGCATGCGGTGGTGGCGGCATCGGCCGTGGCGGCAGGCAGCGCGATGGCGGCGGATCTGAAAGAGATCCGTTTCGGCGTCGAAGCCTCGTACGCGCCGTTCGAATACAAGACGCCCGACGGCAAGCTGACCGGCTTCGACATCGATATCGGCAACGCGGTGTGCGCGAAGCTGAAGACGAAGTGCGTGTGGGTCGAGAACGACTTCGACGGCCTGATCCCGGCGCTGCAGGCGCGCAAGTTCGACGCGATCAACTCGGACATGACGATCACCGACCAGCGCAAGCACGCGATCGCATTCACCGACGCGATCTACACGATCCCGAACCAGCTGATCGCGAAGCAGGGCAGCGGCCTGTTGCCGACCCCGCAATCGCTGAAGGGCAAGCGCGTGGGCGTGCTGCAGGGCACGATCCAGGAAGCGTACGCGAAGAAGAAGTGGGCGCCGGCCGGCGTCGAAGTCGTGCCGTACCAGACGCAGGACCTGGCCTACGCCGACCTGAAGTCGGGCCGTCTCGACGCGACGTTCCAGGACGCGGAAGCCGGTTCGAAGGGCTTCCTGACGAAGCCGCAAGGCCAGGGCTTCGCGTTCGCGGGCGGTACCGTGAGCGACGCCGAGATCCTCGGCTCGGGCGTCGGCTTCGGCCTGCGCAAGAACGACGCGGCGCTGAAGACCGCGCTCGATCAGGCGCTGAAGGAACTGAAGGCCGACGGCACGATCGACAACCTCGCGAAGAAGTACTTCAGCGTGCCCGTGACGCTCAAGTAAGCGCTGCGTTCGATCGCACGATGCAAGCAAACCGGCCGCTGACGCGGCCGGTTTGTTTTTGGGGGCGGGAATGGGCGAGAAACCGCGCTGCGGCGGCAGGCGGCGGCGTCAGGCCGGAAAGAACCGGCCCAGTTCGCGTGCCAGCTCGTTGAGCACGGCCATCTCCTGCTGCGTGATCTTGCGCGCGGGCTGCGCGCCGGCCCAGTCGCCGTACAGCAGCGCGACGGTCGTCGTGCCGACGCGCACCGGCAGCAGCACGAACGCGCGCGTGTCGTCGAATGCGTCGAGGTACCACGCGGGCAGGCGCTTGAGCATCTTCGGCTCCTGCGCCTGCTCGATGAAGATGCCGACCGAGTTCGAGATCGCGAGATGAAACACGTCCGGCTCGAAGCGCTCGTCGAAGCGCAGCCGGTCGAGCGTCGTATCGACGCCCGGGCCGAAGCCGAGGCGCGCGGCGAACATGCCGTCGTCGTGGCGCACGAACATCACGGTGCGCGTGAACGCGAGGCCGGCCAGCAGGCTTTCCGACGCGAGCGCGAGCACCGGCGTCAGCACGTGCTCGGACGGCAGCGCACGCAGGTCCGCGAGGCCGGCTTCGAGGCACGCCTCGGGCGCGGCCTGGGCGCGCGCGATCGCATCGGCGTTCGCGCGCAGCTCGACGATCTCGCGCATCACGGTGTCGCTCGCTTCCTCGCGCGCGAGCCGCTCGGCGATCTCGACGAGCGCGTCGGCTTCCATGTCGAGTTCCGCGCCGTAGTGCTGCGCGAGCGCCGTGATGCGTGCGTCGCGCTGCGGGCTCGCGGGCATCACCAGCGCGCCCGCGACGTCGGTCGAGCAGCGGCTGATCGCGCGCAGCCAGCGGACGCGGTCGGCCGGGCCGTCGTCGGTCGCACGGCCCGCATCGTGATCGTCATCGTCGTTGCCGAACGCGTCCGCGTGGGCCACGTGGTCGTGATCGGCCATCCCCGCGCGGATCACGTCGGGCAAGCGCCAGCGCGCGGCCGCCTCGAGCCCGATCTCGTCGAAGCCGACGCCGAGCACATCGATGCAGGCGGCCGCTTCGTCGCCGTTCAGCTCGGCCGCGCGGCGGCGGATCCGGTCCCATTCGCTGTCGAGATAGCAGACTACGAGCAGCTTGCCGACCTGGCGCATCAGCGTGCAGACGACGGCTTCCTCGCCCGCGCGCAGCTCGGCGCGCTCGGTGAGCTTGCGCGCGACGCAGCCGGACAGCAGCGCGCGGTTCAGCTCGAGCTTCGCGTCGATGCGCCGCGGTGTGCTGTGGTGGAAATGGTCGACGAGCTTGAGCCCGACGACCAGGTGGCCGACGGCGTCCATGCCGAGCACCATCAGGGCGCGGGTCACGGTCGTGATGTTGCCGCCGAACGCCATGTACATCGCGGAGTTCGCGAGCCGCAGCACTTTCTGCGTGAGCGCGAAGTCCGACAGCACGACGCGCACGAGCGCGGTGAAGTCGAGGTCGTCGTTCTTCATCGCGGCCATCGTCGCGCGCAACGATTCCGACAGCAGCGGGAAATCGCCCCGTTCGTTCATCCGGGCCCACAGCTTGTCGAGCAATGCGGTGCGGGGCAGGTGTTCGGTGATTGACATACGGATCTGTCCGGTTCGCCGCGCGCGTCAGGCGGCGGCGTGCAGGTGCAACTGCTGCGCCTCGAAGCGCCGCGCGAGCTCCTCGGACGGCAGCGCCTGGCAGACGAGCCAGCCCTGGATATGGTTGCAGCCCATCTCCGTCAGCAATTCGCGCTGCGCCTCGGTCTCGACGCCTTCGGCGACGAGTTCGAGATCGAGCGTCTGCGCGAGGCCGACCACCGCCGACACGATCGCGCGGTCGTTGCGCGAGGTCAGCAGGTTCTCGACGAAACTGCGGTCGATCTTCAGCTTCGCGAGCGGGAAGCGCTGCAGGTACGCGAGGCTCGAATAGCCGGTGCCGAAATCGTCGATCGCGAAGCGGATGCCGAGATCGGTCAGCTCCTCGAGCAGCCCCTTGGCCTGCGCGGGATCGTGCATCAGCAGGCTTTCGGTGATTTCGAGCACGATGCGGCGCGGGTCGATGCCCGTCAGCGCGATCGCCTCGCGCACGCTTTGCGTGAAGCGCGGGTCGCGGAACTGCTGCGGCGACACGTTGACCGCCACATACTGCAGCGCGAGCCCCTGGCGGTCCCAGGCGACGAGCTGCATGCACGCGGCCTTGAGCACCCAGTTGCCGAGATAGTTGATCAGGCCGATCGATTCGGCGAGCGGAATGAAGGTCGCCGGCGGCACGAGGCCGTGCACCGGATGGCGCCAGCGGATCAGCGCCTCGACCCCGACCACCGCGCCCGACTGGCTGCGCGTGATCGGCTGGAAATGGAGCGAAAACTCGCCGTTGCGCACGCCGTCGTACAGGTCGGCCTCGAGCTTCAGCCGTTCGGCGTCGGCCGGATCGTCGACGGGGGCGTGGAACGCGAGCGCATTGCCGCCCGACGCCTTCGCCTGCGCGAGCGCGTGGTCGGCGCGGCGCAGCAGCGGGCTGTGGTGCTGCGCGCGGTGCGGCGCCGAGCGCTCGTCAGGGTAGAGCGCGATGCCGATGCTCGCGGACAGGTGCACGGTCTGCCCCTGGTACACGTAGGGCTCGCGCACCGCGGCCTGCAGCCGGCGGGCGAGTGCGTCCGCCGCGTTGCTCGCCTGCGTGCGGTCCGGTGCGCCGAGCACGACCGCGAACTTGTCGCTCGCGACGCGCGCGAGCTGCTCGTTCGGCGTGACGAGCGCCTTCAGCCGCTGCGCGGTCTCGCGCAGCAGCATGTCGCCCGCGTCGTAGCCGAGCGCGCGGTTGATCCGCTGGTAGTCGTCAAGGTCGAGCAGCAGCAGCGCCGCGCACGAGCCGTCCCCGTCGGCGGCCTGCTGCGCGCGCATCAGCGCGGGCACGAGCGCGGACAGGTTGTCGAGCCCCGTCATCGGGTCGTGGTGCATTTCGTAAGTCAGGCGCGCCTCGAGCGCGCGCCACGACGACACGTCGAACGCCGCGATCGCGAACCCGTCGACCCCGTGATGGCGGCTCTTGAACGCGCGGATCTCGACGTCCAGCGGGTAGGTGAGCGACTTGACGATGCACATCGTCGCCTTCTCGACCTGGCCGGAACGCGCGGCGCGTGCAAGCAGGCCTTCGAGCGCCGCGGTATCCTGTTCGGCGATCAGGTCGCGCAGCGTCAGCGTGTGCAGATAGTCGCGGTGGTAGCCGATGAAGCGCAGGCTCGCGTCGGACACGTACAGAAAGCGCAGCTCGCGGTCGACATGGGCGAGGAAATCCACCGTGCCGACCGTCTGTTCCAGCCAGTTGCGCACGGAGTCGTCGCGTCGCGGCGCACCGGCGCGCGCGGGCATCAGCGCGCCGCCCGACCAGGCGAAGCGGCGCAGCGTATGCAAGGCGCTGCGCCAGGAGCCCTTGCGTGACGTCTGTTTCCTGTTGGCTTCCATGTTTCTCGCTGACGTGAAGGGCTGGAACCGGTTGTCCGGAAGGAATAACGGCAGACTGTGCGGAATCTTTAACGGACCGGCCGCGGATGGCGTTGCCGCTGGCCCGGATCGGCCACGCGGGTGTTCGACAGGCGAACGCCGGCGGGGCCTACATTGAGGCTGACTTTATAAGAAATGAGGACGCAGATGAAGCGAAAACTGTTGCTGGGCGCCGCCGTGGCGGCGCTGGTGGCCGGCCATGCGCTGATGGCGCAGGCGGAATTGAAGCCGGGCGCCGCGGCGCCCGATTTCACGACGCAGGCGTCGCTGGGCGGCAAGACTTACACGTACTCGCTCGCGGACGCGCTGAAGCAGGGGCCGGTCGTGCTGTATTTCTATCCGGCCGCGTTCACCAAGGGCTGCACGATCGAGGCGCATGCGTTCGCGGACGCGGTCGACCGTTACAAGGCTTACGGCGCGACGGTGATCGGCGTCTCGGCCGACAAGATCGACACGCTGACGAAGTTCTCGGTGAGCGAGTGCCGGAGCAAGTTCCCGGTCGCGGCCGATCCGGACGCGAAGATCATCCGGGAATATGACGCGAAGCTGCCGGCGATCGACAAGGCGAACCGCGTGTCCTACGTGATTTCGCCGGAAGGGAAGGTGCTCTACGAATACACGAGCCTGTCGCCCGACAAGCACGTCGAGAACACGCTCGCCGCCGTGAAGGCGTGGGCGGACGCGCATCCGAAGCAGTAAGCGGGCGGGCCGCACGGCAAAGCGGCCCGTCGTGCGGGCCGCCGGTACGGAGCGACGCAGCCGCCGCGCGTGAGAGGCCGTTATGCGCGCAATGCCTGTTCGATCGGCACGCTGCCGCCGACGAAGCCGACGATCTTGCGCGAGATGCCCAGCTTGATCGCCTCGATCGCGGCCCAGGCGACATCCTGGCGCGACACGGGTGGGGCGCCATCGAACCATGCGTCGGTGAGCGCGATCTTGCCGACGCCCGGATCGTCCGTGAGCGGGCCCGGGCGCAGGATCGCGTAGTCGACGCCCGACGCGATCACGCGATCGTCGCCTTCGCGCTTCATCTGCGAATAGTGGCGCAGCGCGTCCGGGCCGAGCTCGGGCCGGTACGCGGACAGCGAGCTGATCACCACCAGCTTCTGAACGTTGTAAGCCAGCGCGTATTCGGCCGCGCGGGCGACCGCGTCGCGGTCGACCTGCTCCTCTTCGGCCGCGCCTTCCGATTCGGCCGAGCCAGCCGCGTAGATCACGTGCGAGATGCCCTGGAATGCGTGCGAGAAATCGTTCGTCAAGTCGGCCTCGACCACCCGTGCGCCTGCCAGCGCATAGCCGTGGCGGCGCACGAGCGCCGTGACCTCGAACTCCGGCTGCTTGAGCAGCAGATCCGCGCAGGCCTGACCCGTTCGGCCGGTCGCGCCAATCAGCAGTACCTTCGTCGTCATGAAACCGCTCCTTGCTCGATGCGTCATCCTTCCAGATAGGGACGGACGACCGATAACTCAAGTGTAATGTCGATTTGCCGCCGCGGCGGGGGTGTATTAAGGGGCATACCGGCAGCGGGCATACCGGCAGCGCGCGACCGACACCGACATTCCGGCCGCCATTCGTTCACACGGATGCGGGAATGCCGCGCCGACCGGCTATCATGTGCGCGATGCTTTTTTCGCCGTTACGTCATACAACGCATCGGCCCACCGGTTGGAGTACACATGGCAATACCCCTGGACAACGTCAGCATGGCCGTGTTCTGCGACTTCGAGAACGTCGCGCTCGGCGTGCGCGACGCGAAGTACGAGAAGTTCGACATCAAGCCCGTGCTGGAGCGCCTGCTGCTGAAGGGCAGCATCGTCGTGAAGAAGGCCTATTGCGACTGGGATCGCTACAAGGGCTTCAAGGCGTCGATGCACGAGGCGAGCTTCGAGCTGATCGAGATTCCGCACGTGCGCCAGTCGGGCAAGAACTCGGCCGACATCCGGCTCGTCGTCGATGCGCTCGACCTCTGCTACACGAAGTCGCACGTCGATACGTTCGTGATCATCAGCGGCGACTCGGATTTTTCGCCGCTGGTGTCGAAGCTGCGCGAGAACGCGAAGAAGGTGATCGGCGTCGGCGTGAAGAAATCGACGTCGGACCTGCTGGTCGCGAACTGCGACGAATTCATCTTCTACGACGACCTGGTGCGCGAGCAGCAGCGCGCGCTCGCGAAGCGCGAACAGCAGCAGCGCGCGGGCAACGGCGGCGCGAAGCGGCCCGACGAGCCGTCGTCGCGCAAGCACGACATGGACGCGCGCAAGGCCGAGGCGATCGCGCTGGCCGTCGAGACGTTCGACGCGTTGGCGTCGGAGCGGGACGACGTCGGCAAGATCTGGGCGTCGGTGCTCAAGAGCGCGATCAAGCGGCGCAAGCCGGATTTCAACGAGTCGTACTACGGATTCCGCGCGTTCGGCAACCTGCTCGACGAGGCGCAGGCGCGCGGCCTGCTCGAAGTGGGGCGTGACGACAAGTCGGGCGCGTTCGTGTCGCGGGCGCGCCAGTCGGCGGCCGCGGAGCACGTCACGGCGGGCGGCGAAGGCGGCGGACACGGCGGCGCGCACCACGGCACGCGCGCGGCCGAGCCGGCGCGGGCCGGGCGCAATGCGCAACGTCGCGGGCAGCGGGCGGAAGCGGTCATGCACGAAAGCGTGCCGGTCGAGGTGGACGAGACGGAAGTGGCCGAGGTCGCCGAGGTGGCCGAGTCGGCACCGATGATGTCGCCCGCGGAAACGGTCGAAGTGGCCGACGCGCATGGCGACGCGAAGGATGGCCGCAAGCGCGCGCGCAAGACCGCGGCGAAGAAGGCAGGCGCGAAGAAGGGCGCCGCCGCGAAGAGCGCAGCCCGTCAGGCAGCCGGGAAGCCGGACGACGCCGGGCATGGCGCGCCGAAGCACGGCGACGACAAGCACGCGCACGGCAACGATGCCGGGGACGCGTATCGCGACGCGGAGCAGGGCGACGAGCGGCATGTCAAGACGACGCACGCCGGGCCGGCGGCAGGCGATGCCGGCGGCGAGCGTGCCGCCGCCCAGCCGTCGCACGACGCGGCGCCGGCTGAAGCCCATGCCGACGCGGTTGCGCAAGCGCCGGCCGCTGCCAAGCCGAAGAAGCCGGCCCGCAAGGCCGCCCCGCGCGCGCGTCGTCCGCGCAAGACGGCGGCGGACGCTGCCGAGTAACGTCGGTCGGCCGGATGCCGTCCCGGGCGGGGCGGCATCCGCGTCACGGTACCGGCCGGTGCAACGCCGGCCCGTCGAACTAGCCGTTCAGCGCGTAAGGCTGCGTCATCACTTCGAGGAAGTGGCCGTCCGGATCGTCGAAATACACGCCGCGACCGCCGTTGTGGCGGTAGATGTCGTCGGGCTGCCGCTTCGCCGGATCGGCCCAGTGCGGCAGCCCGCGCTCGCGAATGCGCGCGAGCACGCGATCGAATCCTGCTTCGTCGAGCAGGAATGCGTAGTGCTGCGACGCGATCGCTCCCGACCGTTCATAGAAATCGAGCGATACGCCGTTGCCGAGCGGGACGACCAGCATCGCGCCGAACGGCGTCGGCGGCGGCAACGCCAGCAGCTCGGTGAGGAAGCGGCTCGACGCGTGCTTGTCGCGGCACCAGACGATCGTGTGGTTGAGCTGGACGTTCATGGCGGGTTCCCGTGAAGGGCGCGGCGGTGGGCTCACGATAGCCGATCGTCACCGCGGTTCAAGCGCAAAAAAACGGCCGCCCTCGGGCGGCCGCTTCATCATTCCCCGGCAACGGCCGGCCCGCCGTTATTCCCGCGGCGGTTGCGTCGCTTCTCGGCCCACACGCGGAAGCGGTCCATGTACAGGTAGACGACCGGCGTCGTATAGAGCGTCAGCACCTGCGACACGATCAGGCCGCCGGCGATCGCGATCCCGAGCGGCGCGCGCAGCTCGGCGCCGTCGCCGTGGCCGAACGCGAGCGGCAGCGCGCCGAGCAGCGCGGCCATCGTCGTCATCATGATCGGGCGGAAGCGCAGCAGGCACGCCTCGTGGATCGCGTCGAACGACGACTTCCCGTTATTGCGCGTCTGGTCGATCGCGAAGTCGACCATCATGATCGCGTTCTTCTTCACGATCCCGATCAGCAGGATCACGCCGATCAGCGCGATGATGCTGAACTCGGTCTTGCACAGCAGCAGCGCGAGCAGTGCGCCGACGCCGGCCGACGGCAGCGTCGACAGGATCGTGATCGGGTGGATGTAGCTCTCGTACAGGATCCCGAGCACGATATAGACGGCCAGCAACGCCGCGAGGATCAGGATCGGCTGGTCGTTCATCGACTGCTGGAACGCCTGCGCGGTGCCCTGGAAGCTGCCGACGATGGTCGGCGGGACGCCGACCTGCGCCATCGTCTGGTAGATCACCTGCGTCGCCTGCGACAGCGACACGCCGGGCGGCAGGTTGAACGAGATCGTCGTCGCGACGAACAGCCCCTGGTGGTTGACCGACAGCGGCGTCGTGCTCGGCCCGAACGTCGCGATCGCCGACAGCGGGATCATCGTCGACTTCGACGTCGACACCGACGCACCCGACGACGCGCTCGACTTGCCGCTCGCCGCGATCGCGTTGAGCGCCTGGTTGCGCGCGGAGTCGGACGCGATCGCCGCGGCGCTCTGCGTGGCGGTGCCGGCGCTCGACGTGCCGGCAGAGGTCGCGACGTAGGTGCCGGCCGCCGCGTTGGTGGTCTGCGAGCCGTTCGCGCTGCCGCCCGACGTGCTGATCCACACCTGGTTCAGCATCTCGGGGCTCTGCCAGTACTTCGGCGCGACTTCCATCACCACGTGGTACTGGTTCAGCGGGTTGTAGATCGTCGAGACCTGGCGCTGGCCGAACGCGTCGTACAGCGTATTGTCGATCTGCGCGGGCTTGATGCCGAACCGCGCGGCCGTCGCCCGGTCGATCGTCACCATGGCTTCCATGCCGCCTTGCTGCTGGTCGGAGTTCACGTCGGTCAGCTCGGGGCGCTTCTGCAGCGCCTCGGTCAGGATCGGCCCCCACTTGTACAGGTCGGCGCTCGAATCGCCGAGCAGCGTGAACTGGTACTGCGCGTTGCTCTGCCGGCCGCCGACGCGAATGTCCTGCGCCGCCTGCAGGAACGTGCTCGCGCCGGCGACATCCGACAGCGGGACGCGCAGTTGCTGGATCACCTGGTCGGCCGACAGCTTGCGCTCGGTGCGGTCCTTCAGCGTGACGAACATGAAGCCCGAGTTGGTCTGCGTGCCGCCGGTGAAGCCCGCGACGCTCTTCACGTTCGGGTTGCCCTGCACGATGCGCATCATCTCGGAGAACTTCAGCTTCATCGCCTGGAACGACGTCGACTGGTCGGCCCGGATGCCGCCGATCATCAGCCCGGTGTCCTGCTGCGGGAAGAAACCCTTCGGCACGACGATGTACAGGTACACGTTCAGCCCGATCGTCGCGAACAGGGTCAGCAGGATCAGGAGCGGCCGGCGCAGCGCCCACGACAGCGAGCGCTCGTAGCCGCGCTGCATGCGGCTGAAACAGCGTTCCAGGAAACGCCCGAAGCGGCCTTCGTTTTGCGGGTCGTGCGACTCGGGCAGCAGGCGCGCGCACATCATCGGCGTGACCGTGAGCGACACCGCGAGCGAGACGGCGATCGCGAGCGACAGCGTCAGTGCGAACTCGCGGAACAGCCGCCCGACGATGCCGCCCATCAGCAGGATCGGCAGGAACACCGCGACGAGCGAAATGCTCATCGACAACACCGTGAAGCCGACCTCGCGCGCGCCGTCGAACGCGGCCTGCATGCGCGACTTGCCGTGCTCGATGTGCCGCGAGATGTTCTCGAGCACGACGATCGCATCGTCGACGACGAAGCCGGTCGCGACGATCAGCGCCATCAGCGACAGGTTGTCGATCGAGAAGCCGAGCAGGTACATCGCGCCGAACGTGCCGATGATCGAGATCGGCACCGCGACGCTCGGGATCAGCGTCGCGCGCCAGTTGCGCAGGAACAGGAACACGACCATCACGACCAGGCTGACCGCGATCAGCAGCGTGTGCTCGGTGTCCTTCAGCGACGCGCGAATCGTGGTCGAGCGGTCTAGCACGGGCGTGACGGTGATGTCGGCCGGCAGCGACGCGGTGAGCTGCGGCAGCGCCGCGCGCACGCGGTCGATCGTGTCGATGATGTTCGCGCCGGGCGAGCGGTAGAGGATCACGAGCACCGCGCGCTTGCCGTTCGACAGGCCGAGGTTGCGGAGATCCTCGACCGAATCGACGACGTCCGACAGGTCGGACAGCCGCACGGCCGAGCCGTTGCGGTAGGCCACGACGAGGTCGCGGTATTGCGACGCCTGGGATGCCTGGTCGTTCGTATAGAGCTGGTAGCGCTGCGGGCCGAATTCGATCGCGCCCTTCGGTGCGTTGGCGTTCGCGGAGGCCAGCGCCGCGCGCACGTCCTCGAGGCCGATCCCGTAATGGAACAGCGCCTGCGGTTCGAGCTCGACGCGCACGGCCGGGTTCGCGGAGCCGCTGACCGACACCTGGCCGATCCCGTCGATCTGCGACAACGACTGCTGCAGCACCGTCGACGCGGCGTCGTACAGCTTCGCGGGCGACGAGGTCTCCGACGTCAGCGACACGATCATGATCGGCGAATCGGCCGGGTTGACCTTGCGGTAGGTCGGGTTGCTCTTCAGCGCGGCGGGCAGGTCGGCGCGCGCCGCGTTGATCGCGGCCTGCACGTCGCGCGCGGCGCCGTCGATGTCGCGGTTCAGCCCGAACTGCAGGATGATCCGCGCGTTGCCGACCGTGCTCGTCGACGTCATTTCGGACACGTCGGCGATCGAGCCGAGGTGCCGCTCGAGCGGGCTCGTCACGCTGGTCGCGACCGTTTCCGGGCTCGCGCCCGGCAGCGACGCCTGCACCGAGATGGTCGGGAAGTCGACCTGCGGCAGCGGCGACACCGGCAGCTTGACGAACGCGAACAGGCCCGCGAGCGCGACGCCGATCGCGAGCAGCGTCGTCGCGACGGGGCGGGTGATGAAGGGACGCGACAGGTTCATTGATTACGCATCCGTGCGCGGGCCGGCTTGCGGGCCGTTGCGTTCGAACCAGCCGCGCACGCGGCGCGCGAGCGAATCGAAGCCGAGGTAGATCACGGGCGTCGTGAACAGCGTCAGCACCTGCGACACGATCAGGCCGCCGGCGATCGCGATCCCGAGCGGCTGGCGCAGCTCGGAGCCCGCGCCGGAGCCGACGATCAGCGGCACCGCGCCGAGCAGCGCGGCGAGCGTGGTCATCAGGATCGGCCGGAAGCGCAGCAGGCACGCCTGGTAGATCGCCTCGCGCGGCGGCTTGCCTTCGACGCGCTCGGCCTCGAGCGCGAAGTCGATCATCATGATCGCGTTCTTCTTCACGATGCCGATCAGCAGCACGATGCCGATGATCCCGATGATGTCGAGGTCGTGCCCGGTGATCATCAGCGCGAGCAGCGCGCCGACGCCGGCCGACGGCAGCGTCGACAGGATCGTGATCGGGTGGATGTAGCTCTCGTACAGCACGCCGAGCACGATGTACATCGTGATGACCGCGGCGAGGATCAGGAACAGCTGGTTCGACAGCGAGGCCTGGAACGCGAGCGCCGCGCCCTGGAAGCGCGTCTGGAACGACGCGGGCAGCCCGATGTCCTTCTCGGCGGCGTCGATCGCCTTGACCGCCTCGCCGAGCGACGCGCCCGGCGCGAGGTTGAACGAGATGGTGGTCGACGGGAACTGCGACAGGTGCGCGACCAGCAGCGGCGACGGCCGCTCGTGGAACGTCGCGATCGACGCCAGCGGCACCTGGCCGCCGCCCGCCGACGGCAGGTAGATGTCGTTCAGCGATTGCGCGTAGTGCTGCTCCTTCGGCTCGGACTCGAGAATCACGCGGTACTGGTTCGACTGCGTGAAGATCGTCGACACGATGCGCTGGCCGAACGCGTCGTACAGCGCGTTGTCGACGGTCGCCGGCGTGATGCCGAAGCGCGCGGCGCTCGGGCGGTCGATCTCGATGTAGACGGACTGGCCGTTGCTCTGCAGGTCGGTCGCGACGTCGGCGAGCGACGGCTCCTGCTGCAGCCGGGCCACGAGCTTCGGCACCCAGGTCGCGAATTCCTCCGAGTTCGGGCTCGTCAGCATGAACTGGTACTGCGTCGGGCTGACGGTCGAGTCGATCGTCAGGTCCTGTACCGACTGCATGAACAGCGAGATGCCGGTGATGTTCGCGACGCGGTGCTGCAGGTCGCGGATGATCTGCGCTGCGGTTTCGGCGCGTTCGTCGCGCGCCTTCAGGTTGATCAGCATCCGGCCGCTGTTCAGCGTGATGTTGCTGCCGTCGACGCCGATGAACGACGTGAGGCTCTCGACGTTCGGATCCTTCAGGATCTCTGCCGCGAGCGCCTGCTGGCGCTCCGCCATCGCGCCGTACGAGATCGACTGCGGCGCCTGCGTGATCGCCTGGATCACGCCGGTATCCTGCGCGGGGAAGAAGCCCTTCGGCACGTAGACGTACAGCAGGCCGGTCAGCGCGAGCGTCAGCAGCGCGACGACGAGCGTCGAGCGCTGGCGGTTCAGCACCCATTCGAGCGCGACCGCGTAGCGCGCGATCACCCAGTCGATCGCCCGGTGCACGCGCGCCTCGAAGCGATGGCTCTCGGGCGGCGGCGAATGGCGCAGCAGCTTCGCGCACATCATCGGTACGAGCGTGAGCGACACGATCGCCGAGATCACGATCGTCACCGCGAGCGTGATCGCGAATTCATGGAACAGGCGCCCGACCACGTCGCCCATGAACAGCAGCGGGATCAGCACCGCGATCAGCGACACCGTCAGCGAGATGATCGTGAAGCCGATCTGCCGCGAGCCCTTCAGCGCGGCCTCGAGCCCCGTTTCGCCTTCCTCGACGTAGCGCGCGATGTTCTCGATCATCACGATCGCGTCGTCGACGACGAAGCCGGTCGCGATGGTGAGCGCCATCAGCGACAGGTTGTTCAGCGAGAAGCCGGCCATGTACATCACCGCGAGCGTGCCGATCAGCGACAGCGGCACCGACAGGCTCGGGATGATCGTCGCGTAGACGTTCGCGAGGAACAGGTACATCACCAGCACGACCAGCGCGACCGCGAGCAGCAGTTCGAACTGCACGTCGCGCACGGCGGCGCGGATCATCGTCGTGCGGTCGGTGACGATCTCCACGTCGAGCGCGGCGGGCAGCGTTTCCTGCAGCTTCGGCAATTGCGCCTTGATCGCGTCGACGGTCGCGATCACGTTCGCGCCCGGCTGGCGCTGCACGTTCAGGATGATGGCCGGGTCCGAATTCACCCACGCGCCGAGCTTGGTGTTCTCCGAGCCGGCGACGACCGTCGCGACGTCGGTGAGCATCACCGGGCGGCCGTTCTTGTAGGCGACGACCGCGCTGTTGTACTGGTCGGCGCTCGTCAGCTGGTCGTTCGCGTTGATCGTGTACGCGCGCGTCGGGCCGTCGAAGTTGCCCTTCGGCGTGTTCACGTTCAGGTTCGAGATCGTCGTGCGCAGGTCGTCGAGGTTCATCCCGTACTTCGCGAGCGCGGTCGGGTTCGCCTGGATCCGCACGGCCGGGCGGTTGCCGCCCGACAGGCTGACGAGGCCGACGCCCGCGACCTGCGAGATCTTCATCGCGAGGCGCGTGTCGGCGAGATCCTGCACCTGCGTGAGCGGCAGCGTCTTCGACTTGACGGCGAGCGTCAGCACCGGCGCATCGGCCGGGTTGACCTTCGCGTAGATCGGCGGGGCAGGGAGGTCGGACGGCAGCAGGTTGCCGGCCGCGTTGATCGCGGCCTGCACTTCTTGTTCGGCGATGTCGAGCGGCAGGTCGAGCGAGAACTGCAGCGTGATCACGGACGAGCCGGCCGAGCTCTGCGACGACATCTGGTTCAGCGACGGCATCTGCCCGAACTGCCGTTCGAGCGGCGCGGTGACCGACGAGGTCATCACCTCCGGGCTCGCGCCCGGGTAGAAGGTCTGGACCTGGATCGTCGGATAGTCGACTTCCGGCAGCGCGGCGAGCGGCAGGAAGCGCAGCGCGACGAGACCGGCCAGCATGATCGCCGCCATCAGGAGGGCGGTGCCGACCGGCCGGAGAATGAAAAGGCGGGATGGATTCATCGAGCGGCCCGCGCGTTACTGGGCCGCGGAGGCCGCTGCCTGCGACGCGCCGTGCTTGTGTCCGCCGCGATGGCCGCCGGCGCCCGATGCGCCCGATGCCGCACCGGCGCCGCGCGCGCCCGACGCGCCTTTCGGCTTGTCGGCCGGGATCGAGATCTTCGCGCCTTCGCGCAGGCGGTCGGAGCCGTCGGTCACCACGCGCTCGCCGAGCGACACGCCGCTGACGATGCTCGTGCGTTCGCCGTCGACCGGGCCGATCGTGACCTTGCGCACGGTCACCGTGTTGTCGGGTTTCACGACGTAGACGAACTGGCCGATCGAGCCGGTCAGCACGGCCGAGGTCGGCACGATCGTCGCGTTGCGCAGCACGTCGACGAGCAGGCGCGTGTTCACGAACTGATTCGGGAACAGCATGCCTTCCTTGTTATCGAAGTTCGCGCGCAGCTTGACCGTGCCCGTGCTCGTGTCGATCTGGTTGTCGAGCGTCGCGAGCGAGCCCGTCTCGAGCGGCACCGTGTTGTTGCGGTTGTACGCGGTGACCGACAGCTTCTGGCCCGCGTTCACCTGCTTGAGGATCTGCGGCAGGTTGTCTTCCGACGTCGTGAAGATCACGCTCATCGGCTGCAGCTGCGTGATCACGACGAGGCCGTTGGCATCGCCCGGCGTCACGTAGTTGCCGGGGTCGACCTGGCGCAGGCCGACGCGGCCCGACACCGGCGCGGTGATGCGCGCGTACGTGAGGTTCAGCTTCGCGGAATCGATCGCGGCCTGGTCGGTCTTCACCGCGCCTTCGTATTGCTTGACGAGGGAGGCCTGCGTGTCGACGGTCTGCGACGCGATCGAGTCCTGCGACAGCAGCGTCTGGTAGCGCTTCAGGTCGAGGCGGGCCGTCGCGAGCAGCGCAGAGTCGCGCGCGTGCGTGCCTTCGGCGTTCTCGAGCGCGACCTGGTACGGGCGCGGATCGATCTGCGCGAGCAGGTCGCCCTTCTTGACGATCTGGCCTTCCTGGAACGCGACCGACTGCAGGTAGCCGGACAACTGGGTCTTGACCGTCACGTTCGCGAGCGGCGTGACGGTGCCGAGCGCGGACAGCACGATCGGCATTTCGCCCTGGGTCGCGGTCGCGACCTGCACGGGCTGCGGAATATTCGCCATTGCGGCGGGGCCGCCACGGCCGCGGTGGCCGCCGGCACCACCGGCGGCGCTTGCGCCCGCGCCGCTCGCCCCACTGCCGGCCGCCGGCGTGCGGTTCCACGGATGCCACCACAGCAGGCCGCCGATGACGACGACCGCGAGCGCGCCGGCCATCAGCGTGCGGCGCGGGCGCCGCGCGGCGGGGGACGCGGGGTCTTTCGAAGGGGGCGTGGGCTTTTGTTCGTTATCCATCGTGATCTGTCAGGAAGACGGCGCGGCGGGCCGGAAATCGGACTGCTGGGCTGCGCGTGGGCGAGCGGTGCCGGGGAGGGGGCGCCCGGCTCGGTCCGGGCCCCCGCCGGTCTGCGCGGGAAAAGAGCGGTGCGCACCGCGAGTGCGGCGCGACGATGGGCATGATCCTACGTCCCGTCCCCGTTACAGTCCAGTGGTCTATCTTTCAACGGGTTACGGTCGTTACAGAACGCGACGGTGCGATGACGAAACGCTTACACGCTGATGCGACGGGCCGGTGCGCCGCCGATCTCGCGGGTGATTTTCGCGATGCATTCGTGCAGGGCGGGCACCACATGTTCGTGCAGCCATTCGGGCGGGCACTGGTGCGACGCGCCACCGCAATTCACCGAATAGCGCTGGCCCGACGGACCGACGAAACCGGCCGCGACGGCATTCAGGCCTTCGCGCCATTCGCCGATCGCGATCGCGTGGCCGTCGCGCATCGCGTCGTCCAGCGCGGGGGTCAGGCGGGCGGACACGTGCGGCCAGTCGTCGCCGGCCGTGGTGCGCAGCGATTCGAGCAACTGGCGGCGCTCGTCGTCCTCGAGGGCGGCGAGATACGCGCGGCCGACCGCGGTGCGCGCGATATCCATCCGCGAGCCGATCTCGAGGCGCGTGACGAGCACGGCCGAGCGTGGACGGATCACGTCGATCGCGACCATGTCGAGCCGGTCGCGCACCGCGAGGTGCACGGACAGCGACGTGCGTTCGGCCAGCTCGATCATGAACGGCCGCGAACGCGCGCGGATGTCGAAGTTGCGCAGGAAGCCGTGGCTTAGTTCGAGCACCGACGCGGTGAGCACGAAGCGCTCGCTGTCGGGCAACTGGAACAGGAAGCCGGCGCTGACGAGCGTCGCGGTGATGCGCGAGACGGTCGGCTTCGGGATGCCGGTCAGTTCGGTCAGCTCGCGGTTGCTGACGGGCGCGTCGGCAGCCGCGATGCGACGCAGCACGGCGAGGCCGCGGGCCAGGGCGGTGATCTCGTCGGGCGACGATTCACGGTCCCGCGACGCGGGAGGGGTTACAGTTGTCGACACGAGGGATTCTCTCTAATTCCGAAACTCGATTTCAATTTTGTTGGTATTGTAGGACTATTGTCAAAGGATGCATGTTCCGCGGGCGAACCGGTCATTGGATGAGATTTTACGGGTTCACCCTTGGTTTATTAGGAAAACGCTCAAAGGAGCGTTGCCAGAAAGTGCATGAACCGGTGCAAATACCGCTTGACTTGTCGGGCGGAAACGGAAAGAATGTCTCACGTTTTCGAAACATCGTTTCAAGAGTTTAACCGGCAACGATGTTTCGCGCAGTCTCTCAGGTTCTAGCACGGCCCTCGGAATGGCTAGAACTTTTTTAGCGCCACGGTCTCCGTGGCGCTTTTTTTTGCCTGTCTTTCTGCTCGTCCGCCCGGATGCGTCAGGCCCGTATTATCCCCCGATCGTCGAAACCCCCCGTTTGAACGCGGGCAGCGTCTGTTTGCGCGCGCGCCTTGCGTGATTCGCGTGCGCAAAAAAAAGCGCGACGCCCGCAACGGGCATCGCGCATCAAACGGCGTGGAGCGCCGACGAATGAACGGTGATGAAGAACGGGGCCCGCCAGAGGGGGCCCTCCTCGCGTGGCGCGGTCAGGCCTTCGCGAGCTTGATGCTGGTCTGTTCGGCCGTCAGGTAGCCGACGCTGGCGCCGAAGCGGTCCTTGAAGTTCGCGCGCACGAGCGGATCGAGCGTCGGCTTGACCTTGTCGTGCAGCGGCGATTCCCAGTCGCCCGCGTGCTGGAAGTTGCTCATGATGTAGGTCCAGCCGTTGATCTCGTCGACCGCGTGCAGGCCCGTCGATTCGGCGCCGGCCGGGCACGACAGCACGCGCACGAGCGACTTCGTGTCGACGTTGTAGGCCCACAGGAAGTTGTTCACGTGCATGCCCGAGTCTTCGCCGATGAAGAGCGTGCGCAGCTTTTCGGAAAACTTGAGATTGTCCGGGTTCGCGATCTTATCCGGGTTCGCGAGGTTGCCGAGCCCGTCGGCCGCGGCGAGATCCTCGCCGACGAGCGCGGCCGGCGCGCCCATGTCGACCGGCACCCAGTCGCTGTCGATCGCGCTGCCCGTCGTGTCGCGCTGGCTGCCCTTCAGGTTCAGCGCATAGACGGCGCCCGCGGCGATCTTCTTGTCGACCGCGACGTCGCGCGACACCGCATTGCCCTTGACCATCGACGTCTCGATCCGCGACATCGCCGTGTAGACGATCTTGTCCTTCGCGTTCACGGTCGTGCCTTCGAGCTTCGTGAAGCCCATGCTGCCGCCGAGCAGCGCCGCGTAGCGGTGCGTCTCGAGGAACGCGGCCGCCTTTTCCATCCCCGGCTTCACGCGCATCCAGTTGAACTTGCCGCCGAAGTGGATCTTCGTGTAGCTCGCATCGTTCGGGTCGGTGGTCGCGAGGTCCATGATGTCCGACGCCTTCAGCGTGTTCGCGAGCGCCTCGATCTCGCCGCTGGTTGCGTGGCCGATCCTGATCCACGTGAGCGTCGCGGTGCCCGCGCCGGCGGACGACGTCTGCGTCCACTTCGCGACGTACAGCGTGCCGGCGGACAGGTCGGCCGCCTTGTCGGCGACGAACATGAACAGGCCGCCGTTGGTGGCATCGTCACCCATCATCACGGTGCGCTGGTCCGGCATCACCTGGATCAGCTCGTGCGAGATGCGGCCGAGGCAGTAGTGCTTCTTCACGGTGCCCGTGCCGTCCGGATTCACGGTGATCTCGGGCAGGTGGCCGTAGTGGTAGGGGTTCGCCTTCGTCTCGTCGCCGAACGTGTTCTTGCTGAACGCCTTGAACTGCGCGTCGGTCGCGACCTTCGTCGCGTCCGGCTCGTACTCCTCGCTCGACAGGTGCGTGCCCCACGGCGACAGGCTCGCGCCGCACGTGATCCACAGGCCGTGCGCCTTCGACGTGTCGACGTTGTGGTACTTGACGACCTTCAGCGCGCCGTTGGCCGGATCCTGGTCGAGCGTGATCACCGCGATCGGCGACGGCAGCTGGCCGTACTGCGATGCGCTCGCCTGGTCGCGCGTCGTGTATTCGAACTGCACGACGGCGAACACCGTGTTGCCCTTCACGCCGGGCACGTTCGCGTTCTTCAGCGTCAGCAGCGAGCTGCCGTCCGGGCAGTCGGAATAGAACTGGCGCTCCTTGCCGGCCACCGAGCGATCGATGATCGGCTGGTTGTTGATGTCGTAGTAGCCGCCCGCGAGCGTCGTGCCGCCCTTGCCGTCCGGCACCAGGTCGCCGGTCACGAAGAACGGCCGGTACGCCAGCTTGAAGTTGCGCGCCGAGCCGTCCGAGAACGACACCGACAGCGTCGAGCCGACCGTCGTCGTGGCCATCGCGGCCGCGTTGTCGAGCGTCGGGGCGGCCATCGCCGAGAACGTCGCCGACGTGTACGCGGCGGCGACCGGGGCCGGCGTCGACGCGGGATTGTCGTCGCCGCCGCAACCCGTCAGCAGGGCCGGCAGCGCGAGGCCGGAAAGGGGAAGCATCGGCGCGCCGGCAAGGATCTTCAGGGCCTGACGACGGGCAGCATTGGGCAACGCGGGCATGTGGAGTCCAGTTTCAGTTGTTGGAAGAATGGCCTTCGCGAAGCAGGCGGTCGGCAAGCTCGGCGAAGGCAAATTGAAAACTGGACGGAAGTGTAAGGACGCTCGATGAAAGTTTTTTGAATTGAAAACGTAATGCGTCGCCGGGCGTTCGTCAGGCGCTCAATCGCGTTCGGGCGTCGCCGAGATGCGGTGGATCGACAGGTCCGCGCCGTCGAACTCGGCTTCGCGGTCGAGGCGCAGCCCGACGGTCGCTTTCAGCGCGCCGTAGACGAGCGTGCCGCCGGCGGTCGCGATCGCGATGCCGCCGAGCGTGCCGACGAGCTGCGACAGGAACGACACGCCGCCGAGACCGCCGAGCGCGGGCAGGCCGAACACGCCGGCCGCGAGGCCGCCGAGCGCGCCGCACATGCCGTGCAGCGGCCACACGCCGAGCACGTCGTCGATGCGCCACTTGTTCTGCACGCAGGTGAACATCGCGACGAACAGCGCACCGGCCGCGGCGCCCGTGACGAGCGCGCCGATCGGGTGCATCACGTCGGAGCCCGCGCACACCGCGACGAGGCCCGCGAGCGGCCCGTTGTACGTGAAGCCCGGGTCGTTGCGGCCGGCCATCCACGCGGCGAGCGTGCCGCCGACCATCGCCATCAGCGAATTCACGGCGACGAGGCCGCTGATCTTGTCGAGCGTCTGCGCGCTCATCACGTTGAACCCGAACCAGCCGACCGCGAGCACCCACGCGCCGAGTGCGAGGAACGGGATGTTCGACGGCGGGTGCGCGGCGATCCGGCCGTCCTTCGCATAGCGGCCGTGGCGCGCGCCGAGCAGCAGCACGGCGGGCAGCGCGACCCAGCCGCCGAACGCGTGCACGACGACGGAGCCCGCGAAATCATGGAACGGCGCACCGAACGCGTGCGTGAGCCAGGCCTGCACGCCGAAGCGCTCGTTCCACGCGATCCCTTCGAAGAACGGATAGATGAAGCCGACGATGATCAGCGTCGCGACGAGCTGCGGATTGAACTTCGCGCGTTCGGCGATGCCGCCGGACACGATCGCCGGGATCGCCGCCGCGAAGGTCAGCAGGAAGAAGAAGCGCACGAGCGCATAGCCGCTGTGCTGCGACAGCGTGCCGATGTCGTCGAAGAACTCGACGCCGTACGCGATCGTGTAGCCGATGAAGAAATACGCGAGTGTCGACACCGAGAAGTCGACCAGGATCTTCACGAGCGCGTTGACCTGGTTCTTCTTGCGGACCGTGCCGAGTTCGAGAAATGCGAAGCCCGCGTGCATCGCGAGCACCATGACGGCGCCGATCAACAGGAACAGTGTGTCGACGCCGGATTTCAGACCATCCATGCCGTGGCTTCCTTGCGCAAAAAACGGGCAAGGAATGCAAGTATCGAGCCAACTTGGTGAACGGCTGCGTTGAGTTGGTGCTTCAACCCCGTGGGGTGCGGCAATCCGGTGAATCGTGCACGGGAAGGGGGCGTGGCCGGTGCGCGGGTGACGTGATGCCGGGTGCACGCGTGTGGTGCGACGTGTGCGGAACTGGTGCGCGTGATATGTCGATTGGCACGGCGTGGTGCGTGATGGTGCTTCGCCACGCACCGTTGCGGCGCGTCAGCGGCGCGGGAACAGCGGCGGCGGCCGGCGCAGCCGCAGTGCGCACGCCGACCAGTAGGCGGCGACGGTCGTCAGCCCGAGTGCGGCAAACGCGAGTGCCGCGAAGCCCGCCAGCGACTGACCGTCGGCGGTGGGGCCGAGGATGCCTTCCGCGACGATCAGCGCGGCCGTCCAGAAGCCGATCACGGCCTGCGTGAGCAGGCGCGCGGACGCGACGCGGCGCGGGCGCCCGGATTCGGCCAGGCGACGCGCCGACGGCGGGCGCAGGCACAGGAACAGGGTGGCGGCGAGCACGGCGGCCAGGGCGATGAGCCAGTCGACGAGGAAATTCATGAGAAAAAGGGGGCGCGTCCAAAGCGGATTGAAGCGTGCCCACTTTAGTGTCCTCGCGTGTGCGATTGAATCAGACGAGTCCGAAATTGAAAGCCATTTTTAATCACGGTGCGTGATTGGCCCTGTTCCACAGGCGGTATCATCGACGTCGGTCCAACCACGAGGCCGCGCGACGCGCGGCCGGAGATTGCTGATGAACACGAAGACATCGCGGGCGCGTCGCGTGCCCGGGTCCGTACTGGCGGCCGTGGCCGCCGGTGCGCTGTTGTTGCTCGCGGGCTGCGAGAAGTCCGGCGCGCCGGTCACGCAACCCGATACGGCCGCGAGCGCGGCCGCCGATGCCGCGAACAATGCGGCCAAGGCGCTCGACCAGGTGGCGAGCACGGTCAACCAGCAGCTCAACGCCGCGAAGGCCGGCATCGCGTCCGCGGCGTCGGCCGTGCCGCCGCTGTCCGCGAGCGGCCTCGCGTCCGCCGCGCAGGCACAGATCGACGCGGCCGCGTCCGCGGTCGTCGCGCATGCGGCTTCCGAAGCCGGCGCGAAGATCGCCGAAGCCGGCAAGAAGCTCCAGCAGTGGAGCCAGCAGAATGCGCCGGGCGCCAAGCCCGCGAGCGGAGAGTGACGCGGGCTTGCATGATCCGCTAAATGTAATTATGATGGTTACACATGTCGCCGGCTGCGGGATGGGCCGGCGTCGTCAAGTGAGTCAGGAATGAATACCAGCAGCCGGTTCGCGTTTGCCGTCCACGTGCTTGCCTTGCTGTCGATGCAGGAGGGCGTGCCGTTGTCGTCCGACATCATCGCGGGCAGCGTGAACACGAATCCGGCGCTGATCCGCCGGTTGTTGTCGATGCTGGCGGCCGCGGGGCTGACCACGTCGCAACTGGGCGCGGGCGGCGGTGCGCTGCTGGCGCGCGAGCCCGGCGCGATCACGCTGCTCGACGTGTATCGCGCGGTCGACGATGCGCAACTGTTCGCGCTGCACCGCGAGGCGCCGAATCCCGCGTGTCTCGTCGGGCGGCACATCCAGGGCGCGCTGGTCGGCTACATCGGCGACGCGCAGCGGGCGATGGAAGCATCGCTGGGCACGCGCACGCTGGCTGACGTGACGGCCGACGTGCTGGCGCTGGAGCAGCGCACGCAGCAGGCGACACGCGCCGGCGGGTAACCGTCGGCAGGGCAGGCGGCCGGACGGCGCGAGAGGCGCGGCGACCGGCGCGACGGGGGCTTTGCCCCGTTTTTTTCGGTCTTATATGTAATTAACTTCGTTACATATTTTTCTAACTGGAGAATCGATATGACGCAACGTACCTTGAATATCGCGCTGTTCGGCGCCACCGGCACGATCGGCTCGCGCATCGCCGCGGAAGCGGCACGACGCGGCCATCGCGTGACCGCGCTGTCGCGCAATCCGGGTGCGGCCGGCGACGGCATCACCGCGAAGGCGGCCGACCTGTTCGACGCGGCCAGCATTGCGGCCGCACTGCCGGGCCATGACGTCGTCGCGAGCGCGTACGGCCCGAAGCAGGACGATGCGGCGAAGGTCGTCGCGGCTGCGAAGGCGCTGGTTGCCGGCACGCGCCAGGCGGGGCTGAAGCGCCTCGTCGTGGTGGGCGGCGCCGGTTCGCTCGAAGTTGCGCCGGGCCAGCAGCTCGTCGACAGCGAAGGTTTCCCGGAAGCGTACAAGGCGGTCGCACTCGCGCACCGCGACGCACTCGACTACCTGAAGACGGTCGGCGATCTCGACTGGACGTTCTTCGCGCCGGCCGCGCTGATCGCCCCGGGCGAGCGCACCGGTACGTTCCGCACGGGCGTCGGCAAGCTGATCGCGGACGCACAAGGCAACAGCAAGATCTCGGCGGAAGACTACGCGGTCGCGTTCGTCGACGCGCTCGAGCAAGGCAGCTTCGTGCACGAGATCGCGACGGTCGCGTATTGAGCGGTGCGCTGACGCCGGCCAGTGGCGCGTGAGCGCCGGGCTGGCTGCGATTTGCAGGAACGCCAGGCGATTCCCCCTTCACGGGCGGAGTCGCCTGTTTCATTTGGCGCGTGCGGTGTGGCGGCGGATTCGCTCGCGCCTCGCACGTGCGGGATCGGTATTTATACCGGTCGACGCGGCGAAGCCGTTTTCATATTGTTCCCCGTTGTGCAGGATGCATAGAATAAATTTCTATCTACGAGGGACTGGAGAAATGGACGCCATCGATCGCAAGCTGCTGGAGCTGTTGCAGGCCGATGCCACGCTGCCGATCGCGGAACTGGCGCAGCGCGTGAACCTGTCGCAGACGCCGTGCTGGAAGCGCGTGCAGCGGCTCAAGGAAACCGGCGCGATTCGCGCGCAGGTTGCGCTGTGCGATCCGCGCAAGCTCGGGGTCGGCACGACGGTGTTCGTCGCGATCCGCACGAACCAGCACACCGAGGAATGGGCGCAGCGTTTCACGCAGGCCGTGCGCGACATGCCGGAAGTGGTCGAGGTGTACCGGATGAGCGGCGAGACCGATTACCTGCTGCGTGTCGTGGTAACCGGCATCGACGATTACGACCGCGTCTACAAGCAGCTGATTCGCGCGGTGCCGCTGTTCGACGTCAGCTCGTCGTTTGCGATGGAGCAGATCAAGTATTCGACCGCGTTGCCCGTGCGCGATCTTGCCGAGCCGGCCTGACGCGGCAATGAAGCGCGGCAACGAAACGCGGTGATGAAACAACGACGCGGGCGCGCATCGCGCCCGCGAGTTCAGCGGCCGCGCGCCAGTGCGCGCGCGCGTTCGTCGGCCAGCGCGTCGCGGCGCACGAAATCCGCGACGAACGGGCTGGCCGGATGGTGATGCAGCGCGTACGGCGTATCCCATTGCGCGAGCTGGCCGTCCTTCATCACGCCGATCCGGTCGGCGATCGCGAACGCTTCGGCCTGGTTGTGCGTGACGAGGATCGCGGTGTGGCCCGTGCGTTTCAGGATGTCGCGCAGCTCGAACGCAAGCCGCTCGCGTGTATCGACGTCGAGATTCGAGAACGGCTCGTCGAGCAGCAGTAGCTCCGGCGACGGTGCGAGCGCACGCGCGAGTGCGACGCGCTGCTGCTGGCCGCCCGACAGCTCGTGCGGATACGCGCCGCCGGCATCGGCGAGGCCGACGAGTTCGAGCATTTCCGCGACACGCACGCGCCGTTCGGCCTTCGGCATGCGCCGCAGGCCGAACGCGACGTTGTCCGCCGCGCTCAGGTGCGGGAACAGCGCGTAATCCTGGAACATCATGCCGATGCGCCGCCGCTCGGGCGGCACGTCGAGCGATGGCGCCGCGACGGGCACCCCGTCGAGCATGATGCGCCCCATGCGCACCGGCTCGAAGCCGGCGATCGCGCGCAGCACGGTGGTCTTGCCGCAGCCGGACGCGCCGAGCAGGCAGCCGATGTCGCCGCGCGGCAGCGCGAGGCTCAGCCCGTCGACGACGGTGCGGCGGCCGTGCGGCGTGTCGTAGGCGAGGCAGAGGTCATCGAGTTCGAGCAGATTCACGGTGTCAGGCTCCGATCTTGTGGCGGGTGCGGGCGAGCAGGATCACGGGCGCGAGCCCGGCCAGCACGATCGCGAGCGCGGCGACCGCGCCTTCCTCGTAGGTGCCGCGCGCGGCTTCCGCATACAGCCAGGTCGCGAGCGTGTCGAAGTTCAGCGGACGCAGCAGCAGCGTCGCCGGCAATTCCTTCATCGCGTCGACGAACACCAGCAGCGCGCTCGTCGTGAGCGCGGGCCGCAGCAGCGGCAGGTGCACGCGGCGCAGCGTGCCGCCGGCCGTCTCGCCGAGCGAGCGCGCCGCCTGTTCGAGCGACGGCGGGATGCGCGCGAGGCCGGCTTCGATACTGCCGGCCGGGATCGCGAGAAAGCGCACGGTATAGGCGATCACGAGCGCGGCCGACGAGCCCATCAGCAGCAGCCCGTCGCGGCCGAGCACCGCGCCGAACAGCCGGTCGGCCGCCGCGAACGGGATCAGCAGGCCGATCGCGAGCACGGTGCCGGGCACCGCATAGCCGAGGCTCGCGATTCTCGCGCACACGCGGGCCGGGCCCGCGCGGGCGCTGTCGCGTTGCGCGCGCGCGGCCCATGCGACGACGAGCCCGCACGCGAGCGTCGCGACGGTGGCGGCGGTGGCGATCGTCAGCGTGTTCGCGAGCCCGGTCATCAACTGTGCGGAGACGCCGCCGACCAGATGCAGCCGCTTGGCCGTCTCGACCGCGAGGTACGCAGCCGGTGCGCCGAAGCCGAGCAGCACGGGCAGCCAGCCGAGCACGGCGGCGCCCAATGCGGCCGTACCCGTCAGGCGGCGCGGCGTGATCGGCCGCATGCGCCGGCCATGCGCGTAGCGCTGGCGGCGGCGCCCGTAGCGTTCGAGCACGATCATGCCGACGACGATCGCGAGCATCGCAAGTGCGATCTGCGCGGCGCCGGCGAGATCGGAGCGCGTGATCCACGTCGTGTAGACGGACACGGTCAGCGTTTGCACGCCGAGGAATTCCGACGCGCCGATATCGTTCAGCGTTTCGAGCAGCGCGAGGCTCACGCCCACCGCGATCGCGGGCCGCGCGAGCGGCACGACGACGCGCCAGAACGTGGCGATGCGTCCCGCGCCGAGCGTGCGCACGGCTTCGAGCAGGCTCGCGGACTGCGTGACGAACATCGCGCGCGTGCTCAGGTAAACATACGGATACAGCACGAAGCCGAGCACGAAGATCGCGCCGGGCAGCGAGCGCAGGTCGGGCAGGCGGAACTGGCGCGGGCTGTCGAAGCCGAGCAGCCAGCGGACTGCGCCCTGCACCGGGCCGATCGGGTGCAGCAGGTCGAGATAGGCGAACGCGACGATGTAGGTGGGAACCGCGAGCGGCAGCAGCAGCGCCCACGTCAGCATCCGGCGGCCGGGAAAGTCGTACGCGGTGACGAGCCACGCGCAGCCGGTGCCGACGATCGACACGATCGCACCGACGCCCGCGAGCAGCAGCAGCGTATTGACGAGTGCCTGCGGCAGCACGAATTCGGCGAGATGGCGCCAGTGGGCGAGATCGGCGTCGAACGCGGCGGCCACGAGCACCGCGAGCGGCGCCGCCACAGCCGCGGCGATCGCCAGCGCCGCGAGCAGCCACAGGCTGCCCGCGCGCGGTAGCAGGCGCGGCCGGCAGGGCGCGCGGCGCGCGCCGCCGGCGGGGGTTGCGTCAGTTGTCAAAACCGACCTTGTCGACCAACTGGCTCGCCTGCTTGCGATGCTTCGCGATGTCCGCCAGCGGCAGCGGGTCGATCTTCAGCGTGCCGAAGCTGGCGATCACCGGGTCGAGCTTCACGTTCGCGCGCACCGGGTATTCGTAGTTCGCCTGCGCATACAGCGCCTGCGCTTCCGGCGACACGAGGTACTCGAGCAGTTTCACCGCGTTGGCCTTGTGCGG
This sequence comes from Burkholderia sp. Se-20373, assembly GCF_017104705.1. Taxonomy (NCBI): domain Bacteria; kingdom Pseudomonadati; phylum Pseudomonadota; class Betaproteobacteria; order Burkholderiales; family Burkholderiaceae; genus Burkholderia; species Burkholderia sp. Se-20373. The sequence goes on from NZ_JAAGPH010000044.1 coordinate 43,366, forward strand.
CGCATGCTTCGCGACCGTCGCGCCGCTGATGTTCACGTGCGTGCCGCCGCTCTTCGCGTTCGCGAACGTCGGCCGCACGACCTTGATCGCGTCGCCCCACTTGCGTGCATCGCTGCCGGGCTCCGCATTCTTCATGTGGCCGACGTAGTAAGCGTTCGCGAGGCCGACGTCACAGATGCCGCCGAGGATGTCGCGCGCGACGTCGCGGTCGCCGCCCGTCGCCTTGCGCGCGAGGTTCGCCTTCACGCCGCGCAGCCACTTCTCGGTCGCCGCTTCGCCGTCGTGCGCGATCATCGCCGCGACGAGCGCCGTGTTGTACGGGTGCTGGCCCGAGCGGATGCAGACCTTGCCCTTCCATTTCGGATCGGCGAGATCCTCGTAGCGGAACGCATCGACCTTCAGGTCCTTCTCGACGTACAGCACGCGGTCGCGCAGCGACAGCGCGTACCAGTCGCCGTTCGCGCCGCGCAGGTTCGCGGGAATCGCGTCGTCGAGCGCCTTCGAGCGCACCGGCTGCGTGAGCCCGCCGTCGACGAGGTCGAGCAGGTTGCCGACGTCGACCGTCATCAGCACGTCGGCCGGCGACTGCGCGCCTTCCGCCTTCACGCGCTCGAGCAGGCCGTCCTTTACGAACACCGTGTTGACCTTGACGCCGCTCTGCTTCGTGAAGGCGTCGATGAGCGGCTGGATCAGCTTCGGTTCGCGGGTGGTGTACAGGCTCACTTCCTCGGCCGCGTGGGCCAGCGGCGCGAATGCGGCGGCGGCAAGGGCGAGGGCGCCGGCAAGCGGCAGCAGGCGGGTGCGCGGATTCGACATGAAGACTCCGGAAGGGGCAGGTGGACGATGGGAGCGTTCCGGGGCGCGCCTGCCGCCCGAGCGACCCGAAACATTACAAAATGAAAGACTCGAGATTCTAGATCGAAATGGGAACGATTATCAAATGAAAGCTTGCGGGGGAGCGGGCGGAGGACGGGGAAGGGGGATCGGAAACGGCGCGTCGCAGCGGGCGCGCAAGCGCGTAGAATGCCCGCTTCGATGAATTTGACGGAGTCGCCCCGACCATGAACGATCAGCGCAAGAAGAACCCTGTCCGCAACGTGAGCATCCTGATCGTCGTGGCCGTGCTGCTCGTGATCGGGACGATCCTGTACAACGCGATTTCGCAGAAGCACGCATACGACGAGGCCCATCCGGCCGAGGCCGCGAGCGCGGCGTCGCACTGACGTGCCGATGCGCGGCCCGGCGGGCCGCGCACGCAGGGTGGATGCGAAGGGGATGAGGCCCGGCTGTCGGCGCGCGGGATGCCGCGCGGAGCCGGAAGAGAAGCGGGCGCCGGAACCGGCGCGCCGCGTAGGCAGATCAGTCGAGCGTCAACGTGACGCAGGGGCGAACTTCGGGCGGATCCGTGCGTAGAACACGGCCGCGAGCAGCGCGAGCCAGGCCGCGCCGACATACAGCGCGACGCGCGTGTCCTCGAACCAGCCGAGCATCACGATCACGAAGCCCATGAACGCGATCGTCAGGGCCGGCGCGACCGGCCACAACGGCACCTTGAACTTCAGCGCCGCGACTTCGGCGGTCGACAGCCGGCGGCGCATCGCGACCTGCGACAGCAGGATCATCAGCCACACCCACACGGTGGCGAACGTCGCGATCGCGGCGACCATCAGGAACACGTCCTTCGGCATCAGGTAGTTGAGCAGCACGCCGACGAGCAGCGCGACCGCCATCACGAGCACCGTGACCCACGGCACACCGTGCCGCGACGTCGTCATCAGCACGGCCGGCGCCTGGCCCTGGCGCGCCATCCCGAACATCATCCGGCCCGCGCCGAAGATGTCGCTGTTGATCGCGGAGATCGCCGCGCTGATCACCACCAGGTTGAGGATCGTCGCGGCCGACTTCACGCCGAGCGCCGAGAAGATCTGCACGAACGGGCTGCCGTCGTTGCCGACACCCGTCCACGGGCTGATCGACATCAGCACGACCATCGTCAGCACGTAGAACAGCAGGATGCGCGCGGGCACCGCGTTGATCGCGCGCGGAATCACGCGCTCCGGATCCTTCGCCTCGCCGGCGCTCATGCCGATCACCTCGATCCCGCCGTACGCGAAGATCACGACCGACAGCGACGCGATCAGCCCGCCGACGCCGTTCGGCAGGAAGCCGCCATGATTCCACAGGTTCGCGAACGTCGGCACGTCGGCCGAGTGGCCGAAGTGCATGCCGGTCAGCAGGATCGCGACGCCGCCGCCGATCATCGCGATGATCGCGCCGACCTTGATGATCGACAGCCAGAACTCGAGTTCGCCGAACACCTTCACGTGGCACAGGTTCAGCCCGCAGATGATCGCGACCACGCCGAGCACCCAGATCCATTGCGGGACATCCGGAAACCAGAAGCCCATGTAGATGCCGAACGCGGTGATGTCGGCGATCGCGACGATCACCATTTCGAGCGTGTAGGTCCAGCCGGTGACGAATCCGGCGAACGGGCCGAGGTTCTCGGTCGCATAGTGGCCGAACGAGCCGGCGACGGGCTCGCGCACGGCCATCTCGCCGAGCGCGCGCATCACCATGTAGACGGCCGCGCCGCCCAGGATGTACGCCAGAATCACCGCCGGGCCCGCGAGCTGGATCGCGGACGCCGAACCGTAGAACAGGCCCGTGCCGATCGCCGAACCCAGCGCGAGAAAGCGGATGTGCCGCGCGCTCAGGTGGCGCTGCAAGTTTTTCATCGTGTCTCCGATATCGTTATGCGACGGACCGGGCGAACGGGGCCGGTCCGATTGGCTCAAGTTGTATAGACAACTTAAATGTGAACGAATGATAACAAGCCGGGCCGGGTGACCGGAATCGGGTATTCCCTGACTGGCGCGACGGGCGCAATGCGGGGCGGGGCGGTCGTGCCTCGAGGGCGCGGGCCGCGTGGGACGGGCGGGTCATGCTGCGGGGATCGCTGAATCGGGAGCGCCGGGGCCGATCCGCGGCATGCGCGGGCCGGCCACCGGCGGGGTAAAGCCTGGGGTCAGGCGGGCAGGCGGATCACGCTCGCATCCTTGCGGATCAGCAGCGACGACGCGAGCATCTGCTTGCACTGGTGCGCGAGCACCTTCAGGTCGTGCGTGAGCTCGGCCCCCACCGCATCGGATTGCTCCGCGGACACGACCATCGCGTCGAGGTCGCGCGTGATCTGCTTCGACGCGTCGAGCTGGTCGGCGGGCGGCGGCTCGCCCGCTTCCGCCTTCTCGAGATTGTCGAGCACGGCAGCGAGGCCGCGATGCAGCGCGTCGTCGTGGAGGATGCTGCCGTCGGCCGCGCAGGCCGTGCGGATCAGCGGCGCGGCGGCCGTGATCTGCGCGCCGAGCACGTGCGTCTGCACGAGCAGGTCGTTCAGTTCGGGCACGAAGCGCTGGTGCGCCTTCGGCTCGATCATCATCCGCTGGAACGCCTGCCCGAGATTCGCGAACGCGATGTGCACGTCCTTGCGCGCGAGGCGGTAGCGGTAGTCGTCGTCGAGCGCCGTGGCCGGCGTCTCGATGGCCGCGGCGACGACCGGCACGACGGCCGCGCCGTCGGCGGCCGGCACCGGCGGCGGCGACATGCCGCGCCCGGCGCGCCACACGGCTTCGAAATACTTGCGGGTGGCGGTGAGCATGTCGGCGACCTGCTTGCCCATCAGCCGGTATTCCCAGTAAGGGAACAGCCGGCTCGCGGCGATCGCGATCATGCAGCCGACCACCGTGTCGATCGCGCGCTCGCCGATGATCCGCATGCTGCCCGGCGCGAGCAGGTGGAACATCAGCAGCACGTACGACGACGTGAACACGACGCTCGCCGCGTAGTTGAACAGCAGCAGGCTGTAGCTCATCACCATCGACCCGAACATGATCGCGATCAGCAGGTGCGTGTCCTTGACCGTGTAGATCAGCGCGACGCTCGCCGCGCAGCCGATCAGCGTACCGACGATACGCGCCGCGTTGCGCTGCTTGGTGAGCGAGTAGCCGGGCTTCAGGATGATGATGGTCGTCATCACGATCCAGTACGCGTTCGTGAGCGGCAGCAGCCGGCCGAGCCAGAACCCGACCGCGACCGCGATCGTCACGCGCAGCGCGTGGCGGAAGCTCGGCGAGCGCATGTTCAGGTTCGAGAAGATCAGGAGCGGCGACATCCGGCGGCGCTGCAGGAAGCGCGTGAGCGCCTTGTCGATCTTCAGCTCGGTTTGCTGCGGATCGGCGCGGCCCGACAGGTTGCGGCGCATCCGGTCGATCAGGCGCGTCGCGCTCCAGATGCGGCGGAACGTGGCCAGCACGGCCGCATACGCTTCCGCATTGGTGGCCGGGAAGTTCTTCTTGCGCATCAGCTCGATCTCGTACTCGATCGCGCGCAGCTCGGCCTTCACGCTGATCCGCGAATGCGGCGCGCGGTTCTCGAGCACCGCGAGGCCGATTTCCTCGAGATCGGCAGCCGCCTTGCGGATCAGGTCGCGGTAGAAAATGATCAGATCGGAGCCGCCGAACGTATTGCGCACCAGCGGGTAGTCGGTGTGGGCGCCGACGAACAGCTCGTGCAGGTCGACGCTGTTGATGAACAGGTTGTACATCGTCGTGCGGCCGGGGTCGAGCTTGCCGCGGCGCAGCTTCGGCAGGTTGCGCAGCACGATGTCGCGCGCGGTTTCCTGCGTTTCGACCGCCGTGATCTGCTTGGCGACGAGATTGCGGTAGCACTCGTCGAGATCGGCATCGAGATCGTAGAACTGCGCGCGCGCGAGCAGGTAGTCGGCGCACGCGAACAGGCTCTCGGCCAGCGCCTGCTGCTCGATCCGGCGCGCTTGCCATTGCGACACGAGCGTGGCCCAGTACGTGTACCAGAGCCCGCCCGCGAGGATCCAGCCGGCGTTGATGAACGCCTGCAGCGGCGTGAACTTCTCCTCGAGCGTCATCACCATCATGAACAGCGTCGCGAAGCTGATCTGCGGCCAGCGGTTGCCGTAGACGACGATCAGCGACAGCACGAAGGTGAGCGGCACGATGGTGAGCCACAGCACGAAGATGTTCGGTGTCGCGAGGCCGGTGGCGAGCGCGGCCAGAAAACCGATCACGCTGCAAGCGAGCATTTCGTTGTGCTTGTACTTGAGCGGGCCGGGCATGTCGACGACACAGGCGCCGAGCGCGCCCGTCGAGATCGTGAAGCCGAGCTCCCGGTTGTGAAACACGATCAGGCACAGCACGGCCGGCAGCGAGACGCCGACCGCGATCCGCAGGCCGCCGAAAAAGTACTGGCTGTAGAAAAACTTTCTGATTTCGACCGAATAGCGCATCGATGGGCTGAATAGCAGACGAAGACGCCCGGGGGCGGCATCTTGACTGGCGACGAGTCTATCGTATTTCGCGGTCCGTAAAACCTGGCCGTCCGGACGAGGTTCGCGACGGCGGCCCATTTGCTATCCTTGGTGATCCTGTTCGCCCGGCCCGGCCGGCGCGAGGTTCCGACGCCCGCTTCATGCTCCATCTCTTCTATTCGAATCGTCACGAAACGCTGGCCGACGCGCTGCTCGAGGATCTGGCCGCGTTCCCGGCCCGCAATGGCCCGTGGGCGCCGCAACAGGTCATCGTGCCGAGCGCGGCGCTGCGCCGCCGTCTCGAGCTCGACATCGCCGCGCGCAACGGCGTGTGCGCGAACGTCGAGTTCACCTATCTCGCGCAATGGCTGTGGGCGCAGATCGGTCGCGTGATGGAGGTGCCCAAGCGTTCGCCGTTCGCGCCCGATCGCCTCGTGTGGCGCTGCTACCGGCTGTTCGCGCAGGCGGCAGGCGGCGCGCCGTGGCTCGCGTCGCCGCGGCTGGCCGCGTATCTGTCCGCGTCCGACGATGCGATGCGCTACGAGCTGGCACACCGCGTCGCGGCCGTGCTCGATCATTACCTGACCTATCGTCCCGAATGGCTGGCCGCATGGCAGGCCGGCGAGTCCGTGCTCGCGGGCGACGGCGCGCCGCGCGGGATCAGCGACGCCGCGCGCGACGACGAGCGCTGGCAGGCCGCGCTGTGGCGTGCGCTGCTCGCGGAGCTGAGCGACAGCGGCACGCCGCCGGCGCACCGCTTCCTCGTCGAGGCGCGCCATCTCGATCCCGAAGCGATCGCGCGCGCGGACTGGCCGGAATCGGTCAGCGTGTTCGCGCTGCCGACGATGCCGCCGCTGCATGTCGCGTTGCTGCGCGAGCTGTCGCGCTGGATCGACGTGCGCGTCTATGCGCTGAACCCGTGCCGCGAGTTCTGGTTCGACATCGTGACCGCCGCGCATGCCGAGGCGCTCGATGCGGCCGGGCGGCTCGATTACCAGGAAGTCGGCCATCCGCTGCTCGCCGAATGGGGCAGGCAGACCCAGGCGCAGCTGCACATGCTGCACGAACTGACTGAAAGCGCCGCGTCGGGCGACGCGTCGCGTTTCGTCGAGAATCCCGCGCCGACGTGGCTCGCGCGCGTGCAGAACGCGATCCTCGAACTGCAGCCGGAGGCCGAAATCGGCGACACGCCGGCCGAGCGCGGGATCGAGGTACACGTGTGCCACAGCCTCGCGCGGCAGCTCGAGGTGCTGCACGACCGGCTGCTCGCGTGGTTCGACGCCGACGCGAGCCTGCAGCCGTCCGACGTGCTCGTCGCGGTGGCCGATCTCGCCGCGGCCGGGCCGCTGATCGATGCCGTGTTCGGCACGGCCGGCGCCGGCGGCTCGCGTGTGCCTTACCGGATCACCGGCTTGCCGCCGTCGCAGGCGAACCCGGTCGCGCGCGTGTTGCTCGACTGGCTCGCGTTGCCGGAGCGGCAGGTCGGCGCGCCCGAGCTGGTCGAATGGCTGCGCGTCGACGCGGTGGCGGCGCGCTACGGCATCGATGCGGCGGCGCTGGAGACGGTGCAGACCTGGCTCGCGGCGGCCGGCGCGCGGCGCGGGCTGTCGCCGCTCGTGAGCGACGACGCGGCCGTGCCGTCGCCGCGCCATACGTTCTCCGATGCGCTCGCGCGGCTCTTTCTCGGTTATGCGATGCCCGAAGGCGCGGCGCCGGTCGGCGCGTGGCTGCCGATCGAGGCGGCCACCGGCAGCGAGGCCGAACTGCTCGGCCGGCTCGCGCGCTTCACCGACGATCTCGACGGCTTCGCGCGGCGGCTGGCCGAATCGCATACGCCGCAAGGCTGGAGCGAGCTGTTCGCCGATACGCTCGCGCGGTTCTTCGATTCGGGCGCCGCGTATGCGGACGCGCTCGCGGGCGTGCGCGACGCGCTCGACGCGATGCTGGCCGCGATGACAGAGGGCGCGCCGGACGAAGCGTTGCCGGCGGCCGTCGTCCGGGCGGGGCTGGCCGCCGCGCTCGACGATCCGGCGCGCGGCGGCGTGCCGTGGGGCGGCGTCACGTTCTCGTCGCTGACGAGCCTGCGCGGCCTGCCGTATCGCGTCGTCTGCCTGCTCGGGATGGACGATGGCGTGCTGCCGAGCCTCGCGCGTGCCGACGAATTCGACCTGATGGCCGTATTGCCGAAGCTGGGCGACCGCCAGCGCCGCGACGACGAGCGCAACCTGTTTCTCGACCTGCTGCTCGCCGCGCGCGACCGGTTGATGATTGCCTACACGGGCCGCAGCATTCGCGACAACGCGCCGTTGCCGCCCGCGGCACTCGTCGACGAACTGCTCGACCATCTCGCGCTCGTCACGGCCGGGCCCGACGCGGCGCCGGATGCGGTCGATGCCGCGCGGCGCGCATTCGTCGTCGAGCATCCGCTGCAACCGTTCGCGGCCGCCTATTTCCAGCCCGGCAGCGAACTCGTTTCCTTTGACGCCGAGCGTGCGACGCTCGCGTCGTTGCTGGCCGCCGAGGGGTCGCGCGACGGGCCGCGCGAGTTGCCGTTCTTCGCGCAGCCGCTGCCGGCCGAACCGGTCGAGCCTGTCGCATTCAGCGAATTCGAACGCTTCTGGCGCCATCCCGCGCGTGCGCTGCTGCGCGCGCGGCTCGGCATCGTGCTCGCCGACGCGCAGGCCGAACTGCTCGACACCGAGCCGTTCGCGCTCGACTTCGCCGGCAGCGATGCGCTCGCCGAGCGCGTGCTGCCGTTGCTGATCGAGTCGGACGAGGGCGGCGTGCACGATCACGCGCTGCGCATCGCGGACGCGAGCCCCGAACTGCCGGGCGGTGCGACGGGCGCCGTGTGGCGCGACCAGGCGCTCGGCTCGATAACGCAGCTCGCGTCGAACGTGCGCCGCGCGCTGGCCGACGGGATGGAGCGGCGGCCGTTCACGCTCACCGTCGTGCCGGCCTGGCCGGACACCGACCAGGCGCTGTTCGGCGCCGACGACGCGCGGCTGTCGGCCGACGCGGTGAGCGCGCCGCTCGACCTGCACGGCACGCTGAACCGGCTCACGCCGGCCGGGCAGATCATCTATCGCTACGCACGGCCGAGTGCGCGCGACTACCTGTCCGCGTGGCTCGCGCATCTCGTCTACTGCGCGGTGGAGCCTGGCGGCCCGCGCCGCACGCTGTGGTTCGGCAGCGGCGGTGCATTCGAGCTGACACCCGTCGCGGCGCCGCTCGAGCAGCTCGCGCCGCTGGCCGCGCTGTTTCGCGCGGGGCGGCGCATGCCGCTGCGGTTTTTCCCGCGCAGCGCGTGGGCGAGGGTGTCCGACGGCGAGGCGAAGGCCGCGAGCGTCTGGATCAACGAGCGGGTCGTGAGCGAAGCCGACGATCCGGCCATCGCGATCGCGTGGCGCGGTGCGCTTGCATCGCTCGACGAGCCGTTCGGCACGCTTGCGCGGCTCGTGTTCGATCCGCTCGTCGCCCATCTGAAGGAGGTCGCATGAGCGCCGTGTCGCAGCCGCAGCAGGCGCTCGAACTCGATGTGTTCGCGTGCCCGCTCGACGGTGTCAACCAGATCGAGGCGTCGGCCGGTACCGGCAAGACCTGGAACATCTGCGCGCTGTATGTGCGCCTGCTGCTGGAGAAGGATCTCGGTGCGGATCAAATCCTCGTCGTGACCTTCACGAAAGCGGCGACCGCCGAGCTGCACGAACGGATTCGCGGCCGGCTCGCGCAGCTCGCGCATGCGCTCGACACCGGTGACGACGGCGGTGATCCGTTCATCGAGCGTCTGCTGGAAACCACGCTCGGCGAAGACGGCGCGCTCGATCCCGAAACGGCCGCGAAGCGGATCCGGCGTGCGCTGCGCGCATTCGACCAGGCCGCGATCCATACGATCCATGCGTTCTGCCAGCGCGCGCTGCAGGAAGCGCCGTTCGCGGCGGCGATGCCGTTCGCGTTCGACATGGAGGCCGACGATGCGTCGCTGCGCTTCGAACTGGCAGCGGATTTCTGGCGCACGCGCGTCGAGCCGGCAGCCGCGCGCTGGCCGGGCTTCGCGACCTGGCTCGTCGAATCGGGCGCCGGCCCGGCCGCGCTCGATACGCAGCTCGCGCGCCGGCTGAAGAAGCCGCTTGCCGCGCTGCGGTGGGACGGCGTGACCGAGCCGGACGAATCGGCCGAGGCGGCGGCTGGCGAATGCTTCGCCGAGGCCGGGCGGATGTGGGCCGCCGAGCGCGACGCGATCGATGCGTTGCTGCGCGTCGCGCAACCCGCGCTCAACCAGCGCTCGCACAAACCCGAGGCCGTGGCCGCTGCGCTGGCCGCATGGACCGCGCATTTCGCACAGGGCGACGCGACGGCTGCGCTGCCGAAGGCCGCGCTGAAGCTCACCCGCACCGCGCTCGTGAAGGCGACGAAAAAAGGCGGCGCGACGCCCGAACACGCATTCTTCGACGTCGCCGACGCGCTCGAAGCGGCCGTGGCGGCGGCCGAGGCCGCGCAGCGCGCGCGCTGGCTCGCGCTGATCGCCGAATGGCTCGACATGGCGCCGGGCGAGCTGGCCGAGCGCAAGCGCACGCGGCGCGTCGTCTCGTTCGACGATCTGCTCGCGAACCTGTACCACGCGCTGCATGCGCATCCGTGGCTCGCCGAAACGCTGCGCGCGCGCTATCCGGCCGCGCTGATCGACGAGTTCCAGGATACCGACCCGCTGCAGTTCGCGATCTTCGACCGGATCTTCGCGCCGGGCGGCCCGCTGTTCCTGGTCGGCGATCCGAAGCAGGCGATCTACAGCTTCCGCGCGGCCGATCTGCATACCTATCTCGCCGCGCGCGCGCGGGCGAGCGCGTGCTATACGCTCGCGGTCAACCAGCGTTCGACGCCCGCGATCGTCGACGCGTGCAACCGCTTCTTCATGTCGAATCCGCGCGCCTTCGTGCTGGACGGGCTCGACTACTACGCGGTGCGTGCCGGCACGCGCGTGCGCGCGCCGTTCGTCGACGCAACCGATCCGGGCCCGGCAGGCGACTTCCGGGTATGGGCGTTGCCCGGTGGCGAAGGCACGTTGCTCAAGCGTGATGCACAGGCACAGGCCGCCCAGGCCTGCGCCGCCGAGATCGCACGGCTGATGCGCGGCGCGCGCGAAGGGCGCGTGCGGCTCGGCGAGACACCGCTGTCGCCGGGCGATATCGCGGTGCTCGTGCAGACGCACCGGCAGGGCAGTCTCGTGAAGCGCGTGCTGGCCACGTGGGGCATCGGCAGCGTCGAACTGGCGCAGGCCTCGGTGTTCTCGACCGGCGACGCCGAGCAGCTCGAACGCGTGCTGGCGGCGATCGATGCACCGGGCGACCTGCGGCGCTTGCGCGCGGCGCTCGCATCCGACTGGTTCGGCCTCGATGCCGGCGCGCTGTGGCGGATGGAGCAGGGCGACGGCGACGCGCAACGGGAAGCCTCGGCGGCGGACAGCGCCGACGCGATGAGCTGGGTCGAGCGCTTCTCGCGGTATCGGCTGTTGTGGCGCGAACGCGGCTTCGCGGTGATGTGGCGCACGTTCACGCGCGAGCTGCGGATTGCCGAGCGCCTGATGGCCGGCGCGGACGGCGAGCGCCGCGTGACCGACATCAACCATCTGGCCGAACTGACGCAGGCGCGCGCATCCGCGCAGCCGGGCATCGCGCCGACACTGCGCTGGCTCGCCGCGCAACGGCTCGACGGCGGCGGCGAGGAAGCGCAGCTGCGGCTCGAATCCGATCGCAACCTCGTGCAGATCGTCACCGTGCACAAGTCGAAAGGCCTCGAATACGCGATCGTGTTCTGTCCGTTCCTGAACGACGGCGGGTTGCGCGAGCCGCCCGCGTCCGCATTGCCCGATGCGCGCGAGTATCACGACGAGGCGGGCGACGCGGTGCTGCATTACGGGTGCGACGACGAGGCAGCCGAGCATGCGGCGCGGCAGGCGCTGCGCGAG
>NZ_JAAGPH010000045.1:0-53127 GCF_017104705.1 Burkholderia sp. Se-20373
GATCGGGCAGGCGCGTGCGGGCGACGTCGACGCGGCTCCGCAGGCGGTGCAACCGGCTGCCGTCGTGCGTGCGGTTGCGCCGGTGACGGTGGCCGATGCTGCCGCGCCGCACGCGGCGCTCGCCGAGCCCGAGGCACGTGGCGAGCATCGCATCACCGCCGCGGTACGCTCGCTGATCGGCTCGCTCCAGGCGCTCGTCGCGCGTTTGACGGGCGAGCGCGAACCGGCGCCGGTGCGGTATGCCGACGCGCCGGTACTGCTGTCGCGCGCACGGGGCTTCGCATGAGCATCCGTCGACGTGCGCGCGCGCGCGGTTTCACGCTGATCGAGCTGCTGGTGGCGTTGACGCTGCTCGCGTTGCTCGCGACCGTCTCGCTGCCGCTGACCGATCTGGTCAAGCGCCGCTCGGACGAGGCCGAACTGCGCCGTGCGCTGGTGGTGATCCGCTCGGCGCTCGACGCGTACAAGGCGGCGGCCGATGACGGGCGCATCGAGCGCAGTGTCGACGCGAGCGGCTACCCGCCCGACCTGCACGCGCTCGTCGACGGCGTCGAGGACAAGAAATCGCCGGACGGCGCGAGACTGTACTTCCTGCGCAAGATCCCTGCCGATCCGATGTGCGAATGCGAGGGCAAGGCGCCGGAGGACACCTGGGAAACGCGCAGCTATGCGAGCGACCCCAACGCGTTCTCGTCCGGCGAGGACGTGTTCGACATCCGCTCGACCAACCGCAAGGAGAGCCTCAATGGCGTCCCGTACAACCAGTGGTAAGCGTGCACGTCGCATCGCGGGCTTCACGCTGATCGAACTGCTCGTCGTGATGGCGATCATCGCGTCGCTCACCGCGTTCGTCGCCCCCGGCTACCTGAAGCAGAGCGATCGCGCGAAGGAAACGGTGCTGCGCCACAACCTGAACACGCTGCGCCAGTCGATCGACGACTATCGGGCGGATCACGGCCGCGATCCCGACACGCTCGAGGTGCTGGTCGACAAGCGCTATCTGCGCGAGATCCCGCTCGACCCGGTCACGGGCAAGCGCGGCTCCTGGCAACCGCAGGCCGGCGACCGGGGCGGCGTCGCGGACGTGAAGAGCGGCGCGAAAGGGCGTGCGCTCGACGGGAGCGCATATGGGACGTGGTAACCGGCGGCGTGGCGGCCGATGCCGCGGCCCGCGCGGGCAGCGCGGCATCGCGTATCTCGGCGTGCTGATGCTCGTCGCGGCGCTGGGGCTCGGCATGACGCAGGCCGCGCGCATCTGGCAGACGGTGCAGCAGCGCGATCGCGAGGCGCAGTTGCTGTTTGTCGGCGACCAGTATCGCGCGGCGATCGCAAGCTACTACAATGCGGCGGGAGGCAGCCGCTATCCGGAGTCGCTCGACGTATTGCTCGAGGACCGCCGCGCGCTGCCGACGCAGCGTCACTTGCGGCGCCTGTATGCCGATCCGCTGACCGGGTCGATGCAGTGGGGGCTCGTGAAGGCGCCGGACGGCGGCATCATGGGCGTGTTCAGCGAGGCGCCGGGGCAGCCGCTGAAGCGCCAGGGCTTCCCCGCGCGGTACGATACGTTCGGCGACAGCGATGCCTATGGCGAATGGGCTTTTGTTTACTTGCCGCCCGCTCCGGCCGACGGAGTGGCGAACGGGCCCGAGGACGGGGCGGCATCTTGAGACTGGATCGAACATGATTGTCGCAATACTCGAAGACATGGTGACGCAGGCGGGCGTCGTGGCCGGCTGGCTCAACAAGGCCGGCTACGACACGGAGGTGCGTCACGACGGCGACAGCTTCATCGAGCTGGTGCGCACGCAGCGCGTCGACGTACTGCTGCTCGACTGGGACGTGCCAGGCAAGTCGGGGATCGAGGTGATGCGCTGGGCGCGCGAATCGTTCGCCGATACGCTACCGATCATCATGATGACGCAGCACGACGGCGAGAACGACATCGTGTTCGGTCTGAACACCGGTGCGGACGATTACCTGATCAAGCCGTTGCGGGAGCGCGAACTCGTCGCGCGCGTCAATGCGCAGGCGCGCAAGTACTATCCGGAGACGCAGCGCGCGAAGGTCGTCGAGGTCGGCAAGTTCGTGCTCGACACGAGCTCGCATGCCGCGACCGTCGACGGCGTGCCGGTCGAGCTGTCGCAGCGCGAGTTCGATCTCGCGCTGATGCTGTTCGAGAGCGTCGGGCGCATCGTGTCGAAGGACATGATGATCAAGCGTATCTGGGGCGTGGTGGATCGGAAGTACGACGCGACGCTGGCCACCTATGTCAGCAAGTTGCGTACGAGCCTCGGGCTGCGGCCGAAGAACGGGCTCGCGATCACGACGATCTACAACTACGGGTATCGGCTCGAGTTGACCTGAGCAAGCGGCCGGCCGCGGCGAGGCGCGCCGGCTGACTACAGGATCGATGTTGTCGATCCTTCCTGTTCCCATCCGTATTCCCGTTCCGGCAAGGCTGTCGCGGCACGCCGCTTCAGCCGCCGTTCGGTATTGAATCGACGCGCCTGCGCGAGGCTGTCCTGAGGCGTTCGTGAGGCACGGCAGCCCGTCTCGCCGCGTCCCGATCACATCCCGTTTCCCCCCGTCGTTCGTCACCGCCGCCGCGAGCGGCACGCTTGGCCGTGCCTGCCTCGGGCGCGTTTGCGCGCACCATCCGTGTCGACGGCCATGTCGCCACACGGTGCATCTTTCGCCTGATGATGAGGATTCCTTGCGTATTGCCCGGGTGCTGTTCGCTACGTCGAAAGGCGCGCCCGGGAAGGGTGGAAAGCGTCGCCGCCGGTGTCGCATTGCATCGTGATTCATCCGTCCAGGTGGTATGCGTTGAGAATTTTCTCAAGTTTGTTGGGTGGTGACGGCCGGATCGGAATAATGCCTGCGAACTCGACGGGTTCGTTGTTCCGCTGTCAGGGACCGGCAGCGGAAATCCTCAATTCTCTACCCAGATACTCGATGAAAAAGTACCAGAAATCCCTCCTGTTGGCCGCGCTGCTGGCCGCATTCGGTTCGACGTCCGCACTCGCCGCGGATGGCACGATCAACTTCCACGGCAAGATCGTCGCGACGACCTGCAAGATCGATAACAGCAATATTCAGGTGCCGCTCGGCGCGATCGGTATCGACCAGCTCGCCACCGCCGGCCAGGAAAGTCGCCGCGTGCCGTTCCAGATCGCGCTGAGCGAGTGCAACGACCAGTTGAGCGGCGTGCGCGCGCAGTTCGAGGGCACGTCGAACGGCGACGATCCGACGCTGCTCGCGATCGGCACCGGCGCGCAGGACGACGCGAAAGGCGTCGGCATCCAGTTGATGGACGAAGGGGGCAAGCAGATCGGCATCAACAGCGAGACCGACACGCTCAAGCTGACGCCGGGCAGCAACGTGCTGAATTTCGCCGCGAACTACGTCTCGACGTCGAACCAGACCGAGGCGGGCGAGGCGAACGGCACGGCGTCGTTCACGCTGCACTACCGCTAAGCAGACGGGATCGAGCGATGACGATTCAATTCGGACAACGTACTCTGGCCTGCGTGCTCGGGCTGTGCATGACCCACGGCGCGCTCGCGGGCGTGGTGGTGGGCGCGACGCGCGTGATCCTGCCGGAGGACCGGCGCGAAGCCGTCGTGCCCGTGAAGAACGCGGACAGCCAGCCTTACGTCGTACAGGCCTGGATTGACGGCGGATCGACGAAGGGCGGCGCGAAGGCACCGTTCTTCGTCACGCCGCCGCTGTCGCGGCTCGATCCCGGCAAGGAAAACCTGCTGCGCGTGATGCCCGTCAAGCACGGGCTGCCGTCCGATCGCGAGTCGCTGATGTGGCTGAACGTGAAGGAGATTCCTGCCACGCCGAAGCAGGACAACGTGCTCCAGATCGCGATCCAGACGCGGATCAAGGCGTTCTATCGGCCGCAGGGCCTGACCGGCTCGTCGGCCGATGCGCCGGCGGCGCTGACCTGGCGCATCGCGCCGTCGAGCGACGGTGTGCTGCTGACGGTGAACAATCCGACGCCTTATCACGTCACGTTCTCGAAGATCGGCATCGAAGCCGGCACGACCGAGGACGTCGATCTCGAGATGGTGCCGCCGCTGCAGGCGGCGACCTACAAGCTGCGCTACATCCACGCGGTGCCGACGCAGCCCGTCACGCTGCGGTTCAGCACGATCAACGACTACGGCGCCGTGACGCCATCCGTCACGACGAAGGTGCCGACCGGCGCCGTTTGACGCATCGCGGTCGCGGGGCCGGCAAGCGGCCGCGCCGCAATCCGCTTTTCCGACTTTCCATTTTTTCGACTTATGCGGCGTGCGCCCATCCGGTGCGCGCCGTTCCCCCATTTCATGACACGATGCCTTGACCCGCTGCGCCGATGCGTGCTCGCGCTCGCTTCGACCTTCGCGATCGGATTGCCGACCGCGGGGGCGCACGCGCACGCGCACGCGAACACGGCATTCAATCCCGCGTTCCTCGCGTTCGGCAACCCGCAGGCGGACGTGGATCTCGACGTGTTCGCCGAAGCGAACGTGCTGCTGCCCGGCGTGCACCCGGTCGATGTGTCGGTCAATGGCGAAGCGTCGGGCATGCACGACATCCGCTTCGAGCGCGATCCACGCGACGAGCAAGGCAATGCGGTGCGACCCTGCCTGGGCGCCGCGCAGCTCGACGGGTTCGGCGTGAACCTCGCGGCCTATCCGCGCATTACCGAGGTGGATGCCGCGGATGCGGCCGGCGCTACGCTCGCGTGCGTCGATCCGCGCGATGCGATGCCGGATGCGACGGTTACGGTGGATCCGGATCGCCAGACGCTGGCGCTGACGGTTCCGCAAGCGAAGATGAAGCGCGTGCCGCGCGGCTCGGTCGATCCGTCGCGCTGGGACGAAGGTATCAACGCGCTGCGCTTCGACTATCGCTTCAACGCCGCGCAGCGGCGTTACGACGGGCCGTCGGGGCACGCGACGGAAGCGTACGGCAGCGTGCGCGCGGGCCTGAACCTCGGCGCGTGGCGCCTGCGCAGCAGCGCGATGGTGAACCACAACGCGTCGGGGCTGCAGACGCAATTCATGAACACCTATCTCGAGCGCGACCTTCCCGGCTGGCGCAGCCGCGTCACGTTCGGCGAGAACTTCACGTCCGACAACGTGTTCGACAGCGTGGCGTTCCGCGGCGTGCAGCTCGCGTCCGACGACACGATGCAACCGGACAGCCAGCGCGGCTACGCGCCGGTCGTGCGCGGCATCGCGCAAAGCCACGCGAAGGTCGAGATACGCCAGAACGGCTATCTGATCTACAGCAGCTACGTGCCGCCGGGGCCGTTCGAGATCGACGACCTGTACGCGATCGCGGCGCATGCGGACCTCGAGGTGACGATCGTCGAGGCGGACGGCCAGAAGCGCAGCTTCATCCAGCCGTCGGCGAGCATTCCGACCCTGCTGCGCCAGAATGCGTGGTCGTATCGCGCGGCCGCGGGGCGCTTGCGTACCGATTCCGCGCAATCGCAGTGGTTCACGTCGGCGAGCGCCGCTTATGGCTTGCCCGGTGAGACGACGATCTACGGCGGCGTGACGTTCGCGAACGGGTATGCGGCGCTGGCGGCCGGCGCCGCGCGCAACCTGGCGCGGATCGGTGCACTGTCGGTGGACGTGACGCACGCCCGTTATCGCGACCAGGCGGGGCAAGCGGGCGCGGGCAGCGCCGTGCGCGCGATGTACGCGAAGGCGTTCGCGTCGACAGGCACGGAACTGCGCGCCGCGCATCACCAGTACTCGGGCGGCTATCGCAGCCTGTCCGACGTCGTGGTGCGCTACGCGACGTCGGTCGACACGTGGGCGGGCCGCGCGGGCAAGCGCAACCGCAGTGAGCTGAGCGTGTCGCAGAGCCTGGGGGGCGCGGGTTCGCTGTACGTCAGCGCGAGCCGGCGCGCCTACCGCGACGGTGCGGGCGAGGACCGGCTGCTCCAGCTCGGCTATTCGGGCAGCGTGTCGCGCGTGTCCTACAACGTGAGCCTGAGCGCCGAGCAGCGCGCGCGCGGCGAGCGCAGCCGGCAGGTATCGCTGAACCTGTCGATTCCGTTCGGCGGCGGGCGCACGACGACACCGCATGCGTACGGCAGCGCGACACTGATCGCCGGCACCGCGGGCACCGAGCAGCGCGCGGGCGTGTTCGGCACGTTGTTCGACGACGATCGCCTGAGCTACGGCGTCGACGCTGATCGCACGGCACACGGCCTGGGCGGTGCGGTGAACCTGAACTACCGCGCGACGGCCGGCCAGTTCGGGGCCACCCATAACCAGACGCGCAGCGGCTCGCAGACCTCGGTCAGTGCGGCGGGCGGCATGGTCGTGCACGGCGGCGGCGTCACGCTGTCGCAGCCGCTCGGCGAAACCGTCGCACTGGTGCGCAGCGAGGGTGCGGCCGACGTCGGCGTGATCGCGCATGCCGGTGTGCGTACCGACCGCGCGGGCAATGCGGTCGTGCCGAACGTCACGCCTTACCGGCAGAACCGCATCGCGTTGCGCACGGCGGAACTCGATCGTCAGCTCGAGATCCGCAACGCGATCGTGCACGTCGTGCCGACACGTGGTGCGGTCGTGCTGGCGCCGTTCGAGGTCGAGGCAGGCCGCCTGATGCTCGACATGACCGACGACTCGGGCCAGCCGGTGCCGTTCGGTGCCGCCGTGCTGACGGCGGCCGGCAAGGAGGTCGGCATGGTCGGCCCCGGCGGGCAGGGCTTCGTCACCGGCGTCGGCCGGGCCGGCGACCTGTTCGTGCGATGGGGGCCGCGCCCGGACGAGCGCTGCGCACTGTCGTACAACATGGGCGAGTCGACGCCGCACAGCAATTTCCCCGAACTCGAGGTCGTCTGCTCGCGCACGCATCCGGCGCTGCGGGCCGACGCTGCTTCACCTACTTCACCCCGTTCATGAAACTCACGATATCCCGATTTGCCACATGCCTGCGCCGCTGGGCGGCGTTCGTCACGCTGATGCTCTGCACGGCGCCCGCGTTTGCCGCGTGCCTGAGCCTGCCCGAAGATTTCAATCCGATCGAGTTCGGTTCGATCGCGGCCGACGGCGTCGAGGTCGGCGGCGTCGTCCGGTCGGTCCGGTTCACGCTGACCCTCACCTGTGCGCCGAACGGCCAGGGCGAGCCGCTGGCGCGGACCTTGAACTACTCGAGCGAGTTCGGCCCCGCGCCGGGCATGAACCTGTGGGCAACCAATCTCCCGGGCCTTGCGTTGAGGATGGTGCGCGACGGCGAGGATCTCGGCAGCAAGACGGAAGGCGTGCTCGGGACACATCCGGGGGACGGCTCGGCGCGCACGTTCGTGATCGACATGGAGCTCGTCAAGATCGGGCCGGTGACGCCCGGCTTCCTGCTGGGCCAGGCGTTTGTCGTCGAGGCGTCGCCCGTGAGCGGCGATCCGAGCCATTACGTGGTGCGCAAGCACATTACGAGCAGTTACGTGCGGGGCGTCGCGTGCACCGTCAATACGGCCTCGAAGCATCTCGTCGTGCCGCTCGGCGCCGTGCCCGCGTCGGCCTTCGACGGTCCGGGCTCGACGCAGGCGTCACGCGAATTCGCGATCGACCTGACCTGCAGCCCGTTCGGCGAGGCACGGCCGACACCGCTGTCGATCCGGTTGCTCGGCGAGACGGTGCCGGGCACGACCGACGTGCTGAAGCTGCTCGGCGACGACGCCGCGCAGGGGGTCGGCATTCGCGTGCTGAAGAACGACGCGCCGGTCACGTTGAATACTTGGCACAGCCTCGGTGACGCGACGGTCGGGGCAACCACGTTGCCGTATACCGCGCAGTACTACCAGTACGGCGAGCGCGTGACGGCGGGGTCGGGCGACGGCGTGATGACGTTCCTGATCGAGATGCGCTGACGTCGCGCCGGGTATTTTGAAATCCTTGAGAATGGTTATCACCACGGGTTTCCACCTCGATAATTTCATCCACATATCCATGGCAACCATGTCTTCGCAACCGATAAAGGATGAATCATGCAGGTGGCTTCCCAAACAGATTTGCAGAACGAAACATTATCCAGCGGCCGATACGACCGCTTTTCCCGCGCGCTGCACTGGATTTTCGCGGCCGTGATCCTGTACACGATGGTGGCCGGAATTTCGCTGCACGTCATCACGCAGCCGGATCTCTGGCGTTTCGTGTCGACCCTGAACATGTCGCTCGCGAGCTGTCTGATCGTGCTGTTTCCGCTGCGCTACGTGTGGTCGTTCTTCCGCCGCACGCCGCCTGACGTCGCATCGATTCCGCGTCAGCAGCAATCGATCGCGCATCTGGTGCACTCGCTGATCTACGCGCTGGTCGCCTTCGTGCTGTTCAGCGGGTTCGTGATGGTGCCGGACGGCTACTGGCTGTTTGGCGTGCTTTACGTGAAGACGCCGTATAGCGCGGGGCCGGTGACCGAGCACTGGTTCGACCTTCACAAGTTCGGCTGCTATACGCTGGCATTCGTGGTGGCGGTACACGCGGGGGCGGCACTCAAGCATCACTTCGTGTCGAAGAACGACGTGCTGAAGCGCATGCTCTGATGGTGACGTGGCGCGACGCGGATTTCGATCCGCCACGCGCGCACCACTTTGGTGCTGATTCGCGGCCGGCACGATGCCGGCTTTTTGCTTTTTTGAATACCGAGGCTGCCGAGGAGAGGGTTCTGCAGCACATGCGCGCAGGCGCTTTGCTTTCCGGGCTAGAAATAAAAAAGGCCGGCTAAAAGCCGACCTTTTTAAAAACAGATGGTGCCCAGGAGAGGACTCGAACCTCCACGATGTTGCCACCGCTAGGACCTGAACCTAGTGCGTCTACCAATTCCGCCACCTGGGCACGTTTTGCAGTAGCTGCTTGCTGCAAAGAAGCGAAATTATAGCGCCCCAATTATTCGTGTCAACACTTTTTTGCGATGCATCGCAAACCGGGCGCCGCCATGCCTGCCGGCGGCATTCCGGTCATTTGGTGACACAGCCGGGTGATAGAATGACCCGCCGCCGTCAATATAGAACTGTCTGAAGGACACCTCTATGTTGATGCCGTGCACCATCAATCAACGCAACGAGAACAACCATCGACAAACCCTTGAGCAAATATCCGTACCCCATTCCGAGCCGTGAAGAAATTCTCGGCGTGCTGCGTACGAGCGACGCGCCGCTGGCCGCCAACGACATCGCAGAAGCACTGTCGATCAAGCGTCAGGAGCGCGAGGGGTTCTTCCGGCGTGTCGCCGCGATGGAACGCGACGGCCAGATCCGCCTCGACAAGCGCGGCCACTACCAGTTGACCCATCCGTCGAACTTCGTCGCCGGGCGCGTGCAGGGGCATCGCGACGGCTACGGGTTCGTGATCCGCGACGACGGCCAGGACGACCTGTTTTTGCCGAACGGCGAAATGCAGAAGGTGATGCACAACGATCGCGTGCTCGCGCGGATCGTCGGCTACGATCGCCGCGGCCGCCCGGAAGGGCATGTCGTCGAAGTCACCGAGCGCGCGAACAAGCGCGTGATCGGCCGCCTGCTCAACGAGAACGGCGCGCTGATCGTCGCACCGGAAGACAAGCGTATCGGCCACGACATCCTGATCACGCAGAACGTGAAGAAGGCGAAGGTCGGGCAGGTCGTCGTCGTCGAGCTGACCGATTTCCCGAGCCGCCATTCGCAGCCGCTCGGCCGTGTCGTCGAGGTGCTCGGCGACATCGACGATCCGGGCATGGAAATCGAAATCGCGGTGCGCAAGTACGGCGTGCCGCACGAGTTCAGCCAGCCGGCGCTCGACGAAGCCGCCGCGCTGCCGGACAAGGTGCGGCCGACCGACCTGCGTTTCCGCGTCGACCTGCGCGACGTGCCGCTCGTGACGATCGACGGCGAGGACGCCCGCGACTTCGACGACGCCGTCTACTGCGAGCCGGTCAAGGTC
This sequence comes from Burkholderia sp. Se-20373, assembly GCF_017104705.1. NCBI lineage: Bacteria > Pseudomonadati > Pseudomonadota > Betaproteobacteria > Burkholderiales > Burkholderiaceae > Burkholderia > Burkholderia sp. Se-20373. The sequence goes on from NZ_JAAGPH010000045.1 coordinate 9,930, forward strand.
GGCCGCGGCGACGGCTACCGCCTGATCGTCGCGATCGCCGACGTGTCGCACTACGTGCAGCCGGGCAGCGGGCTCGATGCCGACGCGCTCGAGCGCAGCACGTCGGTCTACTTCCCGCGCCGCGTGATTCCGATGCTGCCGGAGAAGCTGTCGAACGGCCTCTGCTCGCTGAATCCGCAGGTCGATCGTTGCGTGCTCGCGTGCGACATGGTGATCACCGCGCGCGGCGAGATCAAGGCGTACCAGTTCTATCCGGCCGTCATCCATTCGGCGGCGCGCCTGACGTACACCGAAGTCGCCGCCGTGCTGTCGAACACGAAGGGGCCGGAGGCTGCGCGCCGCGCGGATCTTCTGCCGCACCTGCAGGATCTGTACGGCGTCTACAAGTCGCTGTTCGCCGCACGGCAGAAGCGTGGCGCGATCGACTTCGACACGACCGAGACCTACATCGTCTGCAACTCGCAGGGCAAGATCGAGCAGATCGTGCCGCGCCAGCGTAACGATGCGCACAAGCTGATCGAGGAATGCATGCTGGCCGCGAACGTCTGCGCGGCCGATTTCCTGAAGCGCAACAAGCATCCGGGCCTGTACCGCGTGCACGCGGGGCCGACGCCGGAGAAGCTCGAGAACCTGCGTGCGTTCCTGCGCGGCATGGGTCTGTCGCTCGGCGGCGGCGACAAGCCGCATGCGAGCGACTACGCGGCGCTGATGGCGCAGATCCGCGACCGGCCCGATGCGCAGATGCTGCAGCCGATGCTGCTGCGCTCGATGCAGCAGGCCGTCTACAGTCCGGACAACATCGGTCACTTCGGCCTGGCCTACGAGGCGTACGCGCACTTCACGAGCCCGATCCGCCGTTATCCGGACTTGCTCACGCACCGCGCGATCTACGCGATCCTGTCGGGCAAGAAGTACGTGCCGAAGGCGCCGGAAGGTTTCGAGTTGAACACCGCGCTGTCGCCGCGCGCTCGCGCGATGCAGCAGGCCGACGACGAATCGCGCGGCCGCTCGCGTTCCAACACGGCGATCTGGGAAGAACTCGGCCTGCACTGCTCGGCGAACGAGCGCCGCGCGGATGAAGCATCGCGCGACGTCGAGGCCTGGCTCAAGTGCTACTTCATGCGCGACAAGCTCGGCGAGGAATACGGCGGGATGGTGAACGGCGTCACGTCGTTCGGCATCTTCGTGCAGCTCGACACGCTGTTCATCGAAGGGCTCGTGCACGTCACGGAACTCGGCTCGGACTACTTCCAGTACGACGAGATCAAGAACGAGCTGCGCGGTGAGCGTACGGGCATCCGCTATCGCCTGTCGGATCGCGTGCGCGTGCAGGTGAGCCGCGTCGATCTCGATGCACGCAAGATCGACTTCCGCCTCGTGCGCGATACGCCGGTGAAGGCGCCGCGTCCGTCGCCCGCGCCGGCTTCCGTTGGCGGGGGTGTCGACCGCGGCAATGGCCCGCGCGTACGCACGCTGCCGCAGGTGGAGGATTCCGTGCCGCGCCGCAAGAAGGCCGCGAGTGCGCCGAGCGTCGCGGTGAAGGAAGTGCGCGCCGCGCGCAAGAAGGGCGGCAGCGGTGGCGGTGCGGCGGCGAAGCCGACTGCGAAGAAGGCACGCGCCCGCAAGAAGTATTGAGCGTTCGGGGCGGCGCCAGCGCCCGCCCTGCAGTATCGAGAGACGCCGCGTGACCGGTCATCAGCCGGCAACGCGGCGCTTTCCTTTTCCATGGATCGCGGCTGCGCGCGTCGCGCGGCCGCACGTTTGATCGAAGGTTGTTCCAGTCATGTCACGTCTGAAGGTTCTTTACGGTTTTCATGCGGTGACCGCACGTTTGCGGCACGATGCATCGACGGTTGCGGAGGTGCTGTACGACCAGACGCGCCGCGACCGCCGCATGCAGGACTTCCTGCACACCGCGAAGGAAGCGGGCGTGCGGCTGATCGCGGCCGACGAAACGCGCCTGTGGGGCCTCGCGCATACCGAGCGCCACCAGGGCGTCGTCGCGCGTGTCGAGGACATCCCGCTCGCGCAGAACCTGTCCGAGCTGCTCGACGGCATCCAGGGCCCCGCGCTGCTGCTGGTGCTCGACGGTGTCACCGATCCGCACAACCTCGGCGCGTGCCTGCGTGTCGCCGATTCGGCCGGCGCGCACGCGGTGATCGCACCGCGCGACCGCGCGGTCGGCCTGAACGCCACCGCGGCCAAGGTGGCGAGCGGTGCGGCGGATACGGTGCCGTACATCACGGTGACGAACCTCGCCCGTGCGCTGCGCGAGCTGAAGGAGGCCGGCGTGTGGATCATCGGCACGTCGGACGAGGCATCGGCGACGCTCTACGAAACCAAGCTCGACGGCCCCGTCGCGCTCGTGATGGGCGCGGAAGGCGAAGGCATGCGCCGGCTGACGCGCGACACCTGCGACGAGGTGATGAGCATTCCGATGGCCGGCAGCGTGGAAAGCCTGAACGTGTCGGTCGCCAGCGGCGTGTGCCTGTACGAAGCCGTGCGCCAGCGCCGCGTGAAGGGTTGACGCAGCCCGTCCCGCGCGCCCTGCGCGGGCCTCGAATGACCCGAACGACGCGTGCCGCGATCCGCTGCGGCACGCGGCTCTCCGGAGCTCGCGACCGATGACCCTGTTTCGCGCTGGCGCATCCTGCGCCGTGCTGTGCCTGCTGGCTGCCTGCACGTCACCGTCGCTCGTCGAACGCGGCACCTACTACGCCGACACGAGCCTGCACGCGCGCGGCGCCGATGCGCGGATCCGCTTTCTCGTGATGCATTACACCGAAAGCGACGAGGCGAAATCGCTGCGTACGCTGACGGGCGATTCGGTCAGCGTGCATTACGTCATCCCGCCGCAGCCGCGCCTCGAGCGCGGGAGGCCGGTCGTCTACCAGCTCGTTCCGGAATCCGAGCGCGCATGGCACGCGGGCGTCAGCGAGTGGCAGGGCACGACGGAGCTGAACGCGGTGTCGATCGGCATCGAGAACGTGAACCGCGGGCCGCTCGATCCGCAAAACCGCACCTGGCAGCCTTATCCGCCCGAACAGGTCGCGGCGCTGACCCGGCTGTCGAAGGACATCGTCGCACGCTACGGGATTCCGCCGACGCGCGTGGTCGGGCACAGCGACATCGCGCCGCAACGCAAGATCGATCCGGGGCCGCTGTTTCCGTGGCATGCGCTGGCCCGAGCCGGCGTCGGCGCGTGGCCGGACGATGCGGCCGTGGCCGCGCGGCTCGGCGGTCGCGATCCGCATGCGCCGGTCGACGTGCGCGAACTGCAGCTCAAGCTTGCGCGCTACGGCTACGACGTGGCCACCGATGGCGTGCTCGACGCACGCACGCGCCGCGTGTTCGCGGCGTTCCAGATGCATTTCAGGCCGTCCGACTATGCAGGCAACCCGGACGCCGAAACCGACGCGATCGCGCAGGCGTTGCTCGACAAGTACTTTCCCGGCATGCAACCGGCGGACAACGCGCCCGAGGCGGGCGCCCCCTGAATCCGTCGCGCCCGGCACGCCGAAAAACCCGGGCCGTCATCCGAGTCCGGTAAACTGGCGGTTTTCCGCAATCCCGCAGCATTACCACTCCATGACTCAAGACGAACTCAAACGCCTCGTCGGCCAGGCCGCCGCTGATTACGTGATCCAGAACGTGCCGGAAGGCGCCGTGATCGGCGTCGGCACCGGCTCGACCGCCAACTGCTTCATCGACGCGCTCGCCGTCGTCAAGGCGCGCTATCGCGGCGCCGTGTCGAGCTCCGTCGCCACGACCGAACGCCTGAAGTCGCACGGCATCAAGGTGTTCGACCTGAACGAGGTCGACTCGCTGCAGGTGTACGTCGACGGCGCCGACGAGATCGACGCGAGCGGCGCGATGATCAAGGGCGGCGGCGGCGCGCTGACACGCGAGAAGATCGTCGCATCGGTGGCCGATACGTTCGTCTGCATCGCGGACGCCAGCAAGCGCGTGCCGGTGCTCGGCGGGTTCCCGCTGCCGATCGAAGTCGTGCCGATGGCGCGCACGGCGATCGGCCGGCGCGTGACCGCGCTCGGCGGCGTGCCGGTGCTGCGCGTGACGAAGGACGGCGCGCCGTACATCACCGACAACGGCAACGAGATCATCGACGTGAAGGGGCTGCAGATCGCCGATCCGCGCGGTTTCGAAGCCCAGGTGAACGCGTGGCCGGGCGTCGTGACGGTCGGCCTGTTCGCCGAGCGCGGTGCGAATCTGTGCTTGCTCGGCACGGAAAACGGCGTTGAAACGATCGTTTATTCGGCTAATTGAAAGATGTGACAAGCAGTCCGTAATGATGTGTCGCACGTCGTAATGGACTGAATGTTTAAATCTTGTGGAAATCGGGGCCCGGTAGGCGCAATGCGCTTCCCGGGCCTTATTTTTAGCCGTATAAATCACCCGGTCAAAAAGAGGGATAACCCTGTCAGGTGTTTACCAGATAGCGAAATATCCTCGAACTCATCAACTTATAGATCATAAGAACAGTCGTAACCAGGGCCGGCGGAACTGCGGAGCAGGTGTTCGCAAATCGACGCACGGGGAGGTGTCATGGAGCAGGGCAAAGACCGGTCACTGGTCGCGAAAGTGATGGATGGGCTTGTCTCGGGTATCGTCGAGGACAAGTACGGCGGCATCTTGCCGCCGCAGGACGTGCTGTCGAAAGAGTTCGATGTGAGTCGCACCGTGATGCGGGAAGCGCTATCGATGTTGCTTGCGCGCGACATGCTGGACGTGCGCCCGAAAGTCGGTACGCGCGTGCGGCCGATGCGCGACTGGCGGATGATCGACGAAGACGTCGTGAGCTGGCGATTCCGGGCGAAACCCGATCCGCAGTTCATGCGCGACGTCATCGAATTCCGGATGCTGATCGAACCGCGCGCGACCGCGCAGGCGGCGGTGCGCGCGACGGCTGCCGACATCGCGGGCATCCGCGAAGCGTTCGATGCATTCAAGGTGCTGCAGCCGGGCGACCCCGGCTACGACACGGCGGACGAGTTGCTGCACACGCGCATCGTGCAGGCGAGCGGCAACCAGTTCTTCCAGCAGATGGCGGCGATCGTGCGCGGTGCGGTGCGTCTCGTGAATCCACGTGTCGTGCAGAAGGAAGGTGCGCACGACGTCGTCGTAAAGGCGCATGCACGGGTGGTCGACGCGATCGAGCGGCGCGACCCGCGCGAAGCCGAAGCCGCTTCGCTTGCGCTGATCGATTTCAGCGCCGACGAGATCTCGCGCGATTTCTCCGTCGACGTGCCCATGCGCGCCTGACGCTGCGCGAGTCGCTCATCCGTGTGCCGCGGGCCGTTTATCATGACGGCCGGCCGGCAGCGTGCCGGCCATCGTCATACGACCGACACGGAAGATCAGGATGAACGACAACGACCATCGCACGGTGCGCTTCGGCATCGTTGGCGCCGGCAGCATCGCGCGCCGTTTCGCGCAAAGCCTCGCGCACGTGCCGGGCGCCACGCTCGCCGGTGCCTGGGCCCGCCGCGCCGGTGCCGCGGCAGACTTTTGCGAAGCGTACGGCGGTACGCCTGCCGCAAGCCTCGAAGCACTCCTCGCGAGCGATATCGACGCGGTCTACATCGCGACGCTCCATGACAGTCACGCGCAGTACACGCTGGCCGCGCTGGCTGCCGGCAAGGCCGTGCTGTGCGAAAAGCCCGCGACGCTGAACGCGGCGCAGCTCGACACCGTGCTGCGTGCGGCACGCGACGCCGAGCGGCTTTTCATGGAGGCGATGAAGCCGCCGTTCTTCCCGCTGTACCGTCAGTTACGTGCGCATCTGCATGACGATCCGATCGGCGAGATCCGGCTCGTGCGGGCAGGGTGCGCATCGTCATCGGTGCCGGGCGACCATGCCGTCTATCGTCTCGATCGCGCGGGCGGCGCACTGCTCGATATCGGGATCTACGAGGCGTTTCTCGCGGTCGACTGGCTCGGCGCCGCGTGCGACGTGCAGACGCTCGGCCGCGTCGGCGAGACGGGTGTCGATCTGTTCGCAAGCCTGAACAGCGTGCATGCGAACGGCGGGATCGCGCAGCTCTTTTGCGGGCTCGACGTGATGGGGCGCGGCGACGCGCTGATCGCCGCGGCCGGCGGCCACGTGACGATTCACGAGAAATGGTGGAACCCCGCGCGTGCGACGATTCGTTATGCGGACGGGCGCACCGTCGAACTCGACGCACCGGTCGACGGCGGCGGGCTGAACTACGAGACCGCGCATTTCTGCGACCTGCTGCGCGCGGGCAAGACCGAAAGCCCGATCATGACGCACGACCATTCGCGGCAGATGATCGCGATGACCGATGCCGCGCGAGCGGCGCTCGGCGTGCGTTATTCGGGCGAGTAAGCGGGAAGGCGGGAGCCGGGCACGCGCGAGCGGCCCGGCGCGCGGCGTGCGCTCAGTGCCGCGACGGCAGCGACAGGCGCTTTTCGTACCAGCGCTGCACCCATTCGAGGATCTGGCACAGGATCCAGTACACGGCCGCGGCGGCGAGATAGAGCGGCAGCGGCTGATAGGTTGCCGCGATCACTTCCTGCGCGCTGCGCAGCAGTTCGGTCACGGTAATCACGGACACGAGCGACGTGTCCTTGATCAGGCTGATCAGGCTGTTCGACAGGCTCGGCACCGCGATGCGCAGCGCCTGCGGGCCGATCACGTAGCGCAGCGTCTGCCCCCACGACAACCCGAGGCTGTACGCGGCGAGCCATTGGCCGCGCGCGATCCCGTTGATCGCGCCGCGCATGCTTTCCGACATGTAGGCGGCGACGTTCGCGGACAGCGCGATGACGCCGGCGGGCGTCGGGTCGAGCGAGATGCCGAGGCTCGGCAGCCCGTAGTAGATGACGAAGATCTGCACGAGCAGCGGCGTGCCGCGCATCAGGCTCACGTATGCGCGTGCCAGCCACGCGAGCGCGTTGACCCAGATGCGTTCGAAGCCGTCGAGCGCTTCGCTTTGCCGGATGCCCATCATCGCGAGCACGACGGCGCCAAGCAGGCCGAACACCATCGACAGGACGGCGAACTTGACGGTCAGGACGGCGCCCTGGGCGAGCACCGGCAGCGATTGGACGAGCAGGGACGTTGTCGACATGGAATACGAATCGAATGCGTGCGCGAAAGCGCAATCATAAACCGGACGCATAAAACAAAGGGCGGCATCGTGACGGATGCCGCCCTTTCCGGCCCGCCGTCAGGCGGGAAATGCAGGCGCGCTTACTTGATCGGCTTCGTCACGTCGATGCCGAACCACTTGTCCGAGATCTTCGTGAAGGTGCCGTCGGCCTCGAGTTGCACCATCGCGTCGTCGATCGCCTTCTGGAACTTCGGGTTGCCCTTCTTGAACGGGATGCCCGACGGGTTCGCCGAACCGACGTTCGCGCCCGGGCGCAGCGGCAGTTGCGAGTTCTTCGTCAGGTACGCGAGCATCAGGCGGTCGTTGAGCGCCGCGTCGAGACGGCCGGCCGCGAGATCGCGCAGGTACTCGGGCGCGCCCGGGTACGTCTTCACGTCGATGCCGGGCACCGACTTCGCCATGTCCATGTAGTTCGTGCCGAGCGCGACGCCGAGCTTCTTGCCCTTCAGGTCTTCAAGCGACTTGAAGTCACGCGTGTCGTCCTTGCGCTGGATCAGCTGCGCGGACGAGTACGTGTACGCCGGCGAGAAGTCGAGCGTTTCCTTGCGCTTGTCGGTGATACCGACCTGGTTGGCGATCACGTCGAACTTGCCGGCCTGCAGGCCGGCGATGATGCCGCTCCATTCGGTCGTCACGAATTCGGCCTTCACGCCGAGCTTCGCGGCCACGGCCTTCGCGATGTCGACGTCGAAGCCGACGAGTTCGCCTTGCGGGTTCTTCGAGTTGAACGGCGGGAACGTGCCTTCGAGGCCGACCCGCAGCGTGCCGCGTTGTTTCACCTGGTCGAGGAGGTCGGCCGCATGCGCGGTGGCAGCGGCGAACGACGTGCCGATCAGGCCGGCAACCAGCAGCTTCTTCAGCAGCGCAATCTTCATCGTGTGTTTCCTTGCCCTGTCCGGGTCATTGATTCTGATAAGGGTCGACGATAGCAAAAATGCAATCGATTTTTAAATATCGTTTGTTTATGCCTATATTACGCGGTGCGTTCGCGGGCGACGGCCTTCACGCATTCCGCGACGAGCGCGGGACCGCGGTAGATGAACCCCGTATAGAGCTGCACCAGCGCCGCGCCGGCCGCGAGCTTCGCGCGGGCATCCTCGCCCGAGAAAATGCCGCCGACACCGATGATCGGCACTTCGCTGCCGACTTCGGCGTGCAGCTTGCGGATCACTTCGTTCGACGCGTCGAACACGGGGCGGCCGGACAGGCCGCCGGCTTCGTCCGCATGCGGCAGGCCCTGGACGGCCGCGCGCGACAGCGTCGTGTTGGTGGCGATGACCGCCTCGATCTTGTGGCGCAGCAGGGTGTCGCCGATTTCCTTGACCTGTTCGTCGTCGAGATCGGGTGCGATCTTCAGCGCGAGCGGCACGAGCTTGCCGTGCAGGTCGGCGAGGCGCTGCTGCTTGTCCTTCAGCGCCGCGAGCAGTGCGTAGAGCTCGCCCGCGCCCTGCAGCTGGCGCAGGTTCTTCGTGTTCGGCGACGAGATGTTGATCGTCACGTAGCTCGCGAACGGGTACACGCGTTCGAGGCAGTACAGGTAGTCCTCGGCGGCGCGCTCGATCGGCGTATCGGCGTTCTTGCCGATGTTCAGGCCGAGGATGCCGCGATAGCGGGCAGCCTGGACGTTCTTCACGAACTGGTCGACGCCGTGGTTGTTGAAGCCCATCCGGTTGATCAGTGCTTCGGCCTGCGGCAGGCGGAACATCCGCGGGCGCGGATTGCCGGGCTGCGGGCGCGGCGTGACCGTCCCGACTTCGATGAAGCCGAAGCCGAGGGCCGCGAGGCCGTCGATGGCCGCGCCATCCTTGTCGAGGCCGGCCGCGAGGCCGACCGGGTTGCGGAACGTGAGCCCCATCACGGTGCGCGGCGCGTCGGGCACGCGGGCCGACAGCGCGCAGGCAAGGCCCGTGCGGCCGGCCGCGCCGAGCGCGCGCAGCGTGAGGTGGTGAGCGTCTTCCGCATCCATCTTGAACAGGGATGCGCGGGCCAGCGGATAAAGGGAACTGAACACGGGAATAGGGCGGACAGCCGGAATGAATGACAACCCGCTATTTTACCGGGAGTTGGGCGGCAGGGGCGCGCTTCGCTTCGTCACCCCCGCGGCGCGCGTCAGCCCGAGCCGGAATGCCCGCCCGGCAACGGCGCGCGGGCCAGCGCAGCATCGACGGGCGGCAGGTCGATCCGTTCCGGATCGAGTATCTTCCAGCGGCCGTCGACCAGCCCTTCGAGCGGGTGGAAGTTCGCCTTGTAGGCCATCTTCGGGCTCTCACGGATCCAGTAGCCGAGGTACACGTAGGGCAGGCCAAGGCTCTTCGCCTGCTCGATCTGCCACAGGATGTTGTAGGTGCCGTAGCTCGTGTGCCGGTCGTCGGGCTCGAAGAACGTGTAGACGGACGACAGCCCGTCGCCGAGGATGTCGATCATGCTGACCATGCGCAGCTTCCCGGGCTCGCCGCCCGGGGCGTCGAGGTCGCGGAATTCGACGAGGCGCGAGTTGATCCGGCTCTGCAGCAGGAATTGCTCGTACTGGTCGCGGCTGTCGCGATCCATGCCGCCGCCCGCGTGGCGCGCGGACTGGTAGCGCATGTAGAGCGCGTAGTGCTCTTCGTCGTAGTGCAGCGGCGAAACCGTCGCGACGAGCGTGCGATGGCGCTTCCACATCCGGCGCTGCGTACGCGACGGCGCGAACGCGGCGACGGGGACGCGCACCGGCACGCAGGCACGGCAGCCGTCGCAGTACGGACGATACGTGAAGACGCCCGAGCGCCGGAAGCCGGCCTTCACGAGCTCGGTGTAGATGTCGGAGTTGATCAGGTGGCTCGGCGTCGCGACTTGCGAGCGCGCGACGCGGCCGTCCAGATAGCTGCACGGATAGGGCGCCGTTGCATAGAATTGCAGCGCCGAAAGCGGTGAAAGCGGCAGCTCAGTCGGGTGAGTCATGGGCAGCTCTCGTTGCAGGGAGGGAGTGCCGCGCTAGCGCTCGATCCCGGAGGGGGCCGCCGTTTCGGCGCGGCCCGTCAGCGCGGCGAGCACGCGCTTGTCGAACTGCCACGGAATCGGCGGTTCGGCTACCGCGCTGCGCACGTGAGCGACAAAGGCCTTGCGTGCGATCTCGCGGCCGCCGAGCGACGCTAGATGCGACGTATTCTGCTGGCAGTCTATCATTTCCAGCCCCTGCTCGCGAAGGTGCGCGACGAGCGTGGCCAGCGCGATTTTCGACGCATCGGTCGCATCCGCGTACATCGATTCGCCGAAAAACATCCGCCCGAACGCTACGCCGTACAGGCCGCCGACGCGCCGCCCGTCGTGCCACGTCTCGATGCTGTGCGCGTTGCCGGAGCGGTACAGCGACGTGTAAGCGTCGATGATCTCGGCCGTGATCCACGTGCCGCGCTGCCCGCGCCGCGGCGCCTGCGCGCACGCGCGCATCACGCCGGGAAAATCGTAGTCGACGCGCACTTCCCATTCGGGCTCGCGCAGCACGCGTTTCAGCGTCTTGCGCAGCGAGGGCGACACCTTGAATTCGGCCGGCACGAGGATCATGCGCGGGTCGGGGCTCCACCACAGCACGGGCTGGCCGTCCGAATACCACGGGAAGATGCCGCGCAGGTACGCGTCGATGAGGCGCGAGGGCAGCAGGTCGGCGCTCGCGGCGAGCAGCCCGGGCGCGCCGGTCGCGGGACCGAGCGCGCGTTCGATGGGCGGAAACGGATCGTCCGGGCCGAGCCAGGGGACCATGGGGCGGGGGCTCAGCCGTTGCGCAGCGAGCGGAAGATATCGCCGGTGTGCACGCCGTAGTCTCCCGCGGCGCGATCGGCGAAGAAGAATCGCAGGGTCTGGCTGACGGTCGGGAACGCGATTTCGTCCCACGGGATGTCGGCTTCGTCGAACAGCTTCACTTCGAGGCTTTCCTCGCCGGCCTCGAACGCCGGATCGGTGAGCCGCGCGAGGTAGAACAGGTGGACCTGGTGCACGTGCGGCACGTTGAGCAGCGTGAACAGGTTCTGCACCTCGACGCGCGCGCCGGCTTCCTCGAGCGTTTCGCGCGCGGCGGCTTCGGCCGTCGTCTCGCCCATTTCCATGAAGCCCGCGGGCAGCGTCCAGAACCCGTAGCGCGGTTCGATCGCACGGCGGCACAGCAGGATCTGATCGCCCCAGACCGGAACCGTGCCGACGACGTTGCGCGGATTCTGGTAGTGGATCGTGCCGCAGTGATCGCAGATGAAGCGCTCGCGGTTGTCGCCCGGAGGAATGCGCGCGATGACTTCGTGACCGCAGACGGAGCAGAATTTCATGTCGAGTGGAAGGGACGAGGTGATGCGAGTGTATCACCGGGGCGCGGCATTCTTGAACGCCTGCGCGTGCAGGCCGCGTGTCGCGCGAAGCGGGACGGGGCGTGCGGCGGAAAACAAAAAGCCCGGCGCGGAGCCGGGCTTTTTGCGTAATTCTGGACGGTTGGTTGCGGGGGTAGGATTTGAACCTACGACCTTCGGGTTATGAGCCCGACGAGCTGCCAGACTGCTCCACCCCGCGTCCGTCGAAGAAATGAATTATAAGGAGTAACCCGAATGCGTGCAAGCGTTTTCTGACAATTTCTTGTCGCTGCTTGTGGGGCCGGTACGGCGGGTGCGTGCGCTAGAATCGAGCGGTTTGTTTCGTTTCTTCGGCAGCGGGGCCGTGCGCGATCGTTTCGGCGCTGTTGCGACTCTCATTACTGTATCGACGGATTCATGGACATCGCTCACGATCTGCAATCGATCGGCGCGCAGGAACAGGCGCTCGTATTTCCTCAATTCGACGCGGCCCGCGCATGGGCGCTCGGCAACCGGATGCACGCGCTCGCGACGTCGCGTGGCCATGCGATCGCGATCGACATCGTCACGTTCGGCCAGCCGCTGTTCTACGCGGCGCTTGCTGGCGCCACGCCCGACAATGCCGACTGGGTGCGCCGCAAGCGCAACGTCGTCGCACATTTCCGCCGCAGCTCGTACGCGATCGGCCTGCGCATGCAGCAGGCCGGCGCGACGCTTGTCGACAAGCACGGGCTGCCGATCGCCGAATATTCGCCGCACGGCGGCTCGTTCCCGCTGACCGTCGCCGGTGCCGGCGTGATCGGCTCGATCACCGCGTCGGGGCTGCCGCAGCGCGCGGACCACGAATTCGTCGTCGAGGCGCTATGTGCCGAACTCGGCCACGACTACGCCGTGCTGGCCCTCGCAAGGAGCTGAGCGATGCAGCTTCCCGGTTACGCATGGCTCGCGATCGCGATCGTCGCGGAAGTGATCGGCACGTCGGCGCTGCGCGCGGCGGACGGCTTCACGCGCCTCTGGCCGTCGTTGCTGGTCGTGGCCGGTTATGGCATCGCGTTCTACTGCCTGTCGATCACGTTGCGCACGATGCCCGTCGGCATCATCTATGCCGTCTGGTCGGGCGCGGGCATCGTGCTGATCACGCTCGTCGCGATGCTGCTCTATCGCCAGGTGCCGGACCTGCCGGCCGTGATCGGCCTCGGCCTGATCATCGCCGGCGTCGTGGTGCTGAACCTGTTCTCGAAGATGCAGGCGCACTGAGCGTGCGACTGCCATTTGCCGGATGACCCTCATGACCGATCCCACTTCCGCTGCCGTTTCCGCCGAATCCACTCAGCCCGACGTGCGCGCGACTGTCGCGAACCGCATCGGCTTTCTCGAACTGAACCGGCCGAAGGCGCTGAACGCGCTGTCGGTCGGCATGATCCGGCTGATGCAGCAGGCGCTCGACGCATGGCGCGACGATCCGGAGGTCGTCGCGGTCGTCGTGCACAGCCCGCATCCGCGCGCGTTCTGCGCGGGCGGTGACGTGCGCTTCTTCCACGATGCGTGGCAGCGAGGCGACCGCGATGCGGTCGACACGTTCTTCACCGAGGAGTACACGCTCAACCACACGATCTTCACCTATCCGAAGCCTTATATCGCGCTGATGCACGGTGTCGTGATGGGCGGCGGCATGGGGATTTCGCAGGCGGCGCGGCATACGGGCGGCCTGCGTGTGGTGACCGACTCGACGAAGATGGCGATGCCGGAAACCCGTATCGGCCTGTTCCCGGACGTCGGGATGAGCTGGTTCCTCGCGCGCACGCCCGGCGCGCTCGGCCGCTATCTCGCCGTGACCGGCGCGACGCTCGACGCGGCCGGCGCGCTGTACGCGCAGCTCGCCGACGTCTATCTGCCCGATGCCGCACTGCCGGCGCTGCTCGATACGCTGCGCAGCGCGCGCATCGACAGCGGCGAGCGGGCAGTCGCGTGCGTGGCCGACGCGGCGGCCGCACACAAGGTCGTGCCGACGCCCGACACGTCGACGCTGGCCGACGCGCGTGCCGGGATCGACCGGCATTTCGCGCAGCCGGACATCGGCGCGATCCTCGCGTCGCTCGACGCCGAGCCGGATTGCGCGGCCGTCGACGGATGGGTCGAGAAGGCGACTCATGCGATGCGCGAACAGTTGTCGCCGCTGTCGATGGCCGTATCGCTGGAAGTCGTCGAACGTGCACGCGGCGCAACGATGGCCGATTGCCTGCGGCGCGATCTCGATCTCACGCGCTCGACGTTCGCGCGCGGCGACGTGATCGAAGGCGTGCGTGCGCTGATCGTCGACAAGGACCACCAGCCGGCCTGGCGCTTCAAGTCGTCCGCCGATATCGATCGCGCGGACGTGCTCGCGATGTTCGACAGCCCGTGGACGCCTGACACGCATCCGCTGCGGAAATTGCAGGACTGACGTCGGCCGGACTGACCGAAGCGCGCGCTGGAAACGACAAGGCCGCCTGCACGAGCAGGCGGCCTTTTTCATGGGTGTCGACCGGTGGGTGGTCGAAGGGCGCAGCGCTTGCCGCCGCGTTATTCGTCGCCTGCGTCGTCCGACATGAACGCGCGCATGAACACGAGTGCGCCGAAGCCCCATACCGCGTTCGCTGCGAAGCCGGCCGCGAGCACGGGCATCATGTTGCCCGACGGCCAGATGCCGCGCAGCGGATCGATCGCGAACACGCGGGCGGCCGTCAGCACGATGCCGCCGAACACCAGCGCGCCGATCCACGAGGCCTCGCGCTCCGGCGAGACGCGCAGCAGCCATGCCATCGGGATCGCGCAGCACGCGCTGATCAGCGCGTTCGCGACAAATTCAGGAATGCCGAGCGGCGCGAACGGCTGCGTGGAGAAGCCGGTTGCGGCGATCAGGTCGGCCGTATGAAGGAGGGCGAGCGTGGCTTCGCGGAAGAACAGGGCGGCCAGGAAGCCGGACAGGAATGGCAGGATGACTTTCTGCATCGATGAGTGCACCGCAGGCGCGCACGGCCGGGGCCGTCCGCGCGGAGTTATTCGGATAGGTGCGCCATTATAGGGCCCGCCCGCCGCGATATTCGCTCCAGCGTCGTGCTAATCACGAAAGCGGAAAACCTAAGCTCAAAAAAATCGTTCCAAAGCCCTGCACCGATCCCTAGACTGATTTCCCAGAAACAGCCGTGCAATCGCGTCCTCGCCCGCTGCACGGCCTGAACGGCGAGCCATCCCGATTCGAACGCACACCATGCATGCGCCGCTCATCCGCGACGCGAGCAGGGTGGTGTCTTTTTCAAATTCCGGCAAGGACAGTCAAGCAGGAGCAGCAGATGAATGTGTTCTGGTTTATCCCCACGCACGGCGACAGCCGCTACCTCGGTACGGCCGAAGGCGCGCGCGCCGCGGATTACGATTACTTCAAGCAGGTCGCGGTGGCGGCCGATACGCTCGGCTACGAAGGCGTCCTGCTGCCGACCGGCCGTTCCTGCGAGGATGCGTGGGTCGTTGCGTCGAGCCTCATCCCGGCGACGCAGCGCCTGAAATTCCTGGTCGCGATCCGTCCCGGCATCGCATCGCCGGGGCTGTCGGCGCGGATGGCCGCGACGTTCGACCGCCTGTCGGGCGGCCGCCTGCTGATCAACGTCGTGACGGGCGGCGATGCCGCCGAGCTCGAAGGCGACGGCCTGTTCGCGGATCACGACACGCGCTATGAAATCACCGACGACTTCCTGAACATCTGGCGCGGGCTGCTGTCCGCGTCGCACGACAACGGCGGGTTCGACTACATCGGCAAGCATCTGCAGTCGAAGGGCGGCAAGGCACTGTATCCGCCCATGCAGCGTCCGCATCCGCCGCTGTGGTTCGGCGGCTCGTCGCCGGCTGCGCACGAGATCGCGGCCGATCACATCGACACCTACCTGACCTGGGGCGAGCCGCCCGAGGCCGTCGCGAAGAAGATCGCCGATATTCGCGCCCGCGCCGAGGCGCGCGGCCGCAAGATCAAGTTCGGCATTCGTCTGCACGTGATCGTGCGCGAGACCGAGGACGAAGCATGGCGCGACGCAGAGCGCCTGATCAGCCGCCTCGACGACGAAACCATCGCACGCGCGCAGAAGGCGTTCGCGAACATGGATTCGGAAGGCCAGCGCCGGATGGCCGCGCTGCACGGCGGCAAGCGCGGCGGCCGCGAGGCGCTCGAGGTGTATCCGAACCTGTGGGCCGGCGTCGGCCTCGTGCGCGGCGGCGCGGGCACCGCACTCGTCGGCAACCCGGAGCAGGTCGCCGAGCGCATGCGCGAATACGCGGATCTCGGCATCGAGACCTTCATCCTGTCCGGCTATCCGCACCTGGAGGAGTCGTACCGTTTCGCGGAACTCGTATTCCCGCTGATCAAGGGCAACGGCGCGGCGAAGGCCACTGGCCCGCTGTCGGGCCCGTTCGGCGAGATCGTCGGCAACAGCTATCTGCCGAAAGCGGCCCAGAGCTGAGCGACCGGAGGCCTGCGATGACAACGAAAACGTCGACGACGGCCGCGGCCGTGGCCGCCCGCGCATGGCGCGGCGTCGCGCCGTGGCTCGTGCCGCTCGCGCTGCTGGCGGCATGGGAAGTCGGCGCGCGCATCGGCTGGCTGTCGACCCGCGTGCTGCCCGAACCCGTGGCGGTCGTGCGAGCGGCCTGGTCGCTCGTGACGTCGGGTGAAATGTGGGCGAACGTGAAGGTCAGCACGTGGCGCGCGCTGTTCGGTTTCGCGATCGGCGGCGGCGTCGGCCTCGCGCTGGGGCTCGCCACCGGCTTGTCGAAGGCGGCCGAGGTCGCGCTCGATTCGACGATCCAGATGATTCGCAACATCCCGGCGCTCGCGATGATTCCGCTCGTGATCCTGTGGTTCGGCATCGACGAGAAGGCGAAGCTGTTCCTCGTCGCGCTCGGGGTGTTCTTCCCGGTCTACATCAACACGTATCACGGGATCCGCTCGGTCGATGCAAACCTGATCGAGATGGCGAAGAGCTACGGCGTACGCGGCTTTGCGCTGTACCGCGACGTGATCCTGCCCGGTGCGTTGCCGTCGATTCTCGTCGGCGTGCGCTTTGCACTCGGGCTGATGTGGGTGATGCTGATCGTCGCGGAAACGATCTCCGCGCAGTCGGGCATCGGCTACATGACGATGAACGCGCGTGAATTCCTGCAAACCGACGTGGTGGTGGTCGGCATCCTGCTGTACGCGGTGCTCGGCAAGCTGGCCGACGTGCTGGCGAAATGGCTCGAGCGCGTGACGCTGCGCTGGCACCCCGCTTATCAATCAGGAGCAAAGGCATGAATGCGACGACTTCGGCCGCCTACGGCCCGCTTGCCGGCGCAGACCTCGAGGCCGAACTGGCGCAGGCGCGTGTCGCGGACGGCGATGCGCGGGACGCAGCGGTTCTCGAACGTGACGCTGGCGCATCCGTCGTTCCGCTCGCGCGGCGACGGCCAGGAAGCCCGACAACCGACGATGCCGTGACGCTGTCGGGTGTCAGCAAGCGCTTCGGGGCACGCACGGTGCTCGACAACGTCGAGCTCGGCATCGCGCGCGGCAGTTTCGTCGCGATCGTCGGCCGCAGCGGCTGCGGGAAATCGACGCTGCTGCGTCTCGTCGCGGGACTCGAGCAGCCGAGCAGCGGCACGCTCGAAACGCGCGGCGAGGGCGGCGGCGAACTCGATACGCGGATCATGTACCAGGATGCGCGCTTGCTGCCATGGAAAACCGTGCTGCAGAACGTGATGCTGGGCCTCGGACGCGGCGCGCGCGACCAGGCACGCGCGGTGCTCGATGAAGTCGGCCTGCTGGAACGCGCGAACGACTGGCCCGCGCAACTGTCGGGCGGCCAGCGGCAGCGTGTCGCACTGGCCCGTGCGCTCGTGCACCGGCCCCAACTGCTGTTGCTCGACGAGCCGCTCGGCGCGCTCGACGCGCTGACCCGCATCGAGATGCACGCGCTGATCGAGCGGTTGTGGCGCGAGCATCGATTCACCGCGCTCCTCGTCACGCACGACGTGCAGGAGGCCGTCGCGCTCGGCGACCGTATCCTGCTCATCGAGCAGGGGCGGGTGGCGCTGGATCAGCCGGTGCCGCTCGACCGGCCGCGCGCCCGCGCGTCGGCCGCGTTTGCGGCGCTCGAGGATCGCGTGCTGAAACGCGTGCTCGCCGGCGGGCCCGGTGGGGCCGACCACGACGCACCGCATGAGGCAGACAACGTTCGACCGGTCGGGCAGATCCGCTGGGCCGTTTAATTCCGGGCGGCAGCGGCCGCCCGTTCTGAGATCTTTTTCTTCGGAGCGATCAACCTGATGAGCATCACTGCAATCAACGTACGTAACCAGTTCAAGGGCAAGGTCAAGGAGATCATTCGCGGATCGGTGGTCTCCGAGGTCGACGTCGAGACGCCGTTCGGCATCGTCACGTCGGTGATCACGACCCGTTCGGTTGACGAACTCGAACTGAAGGTGGGCGCGGAAGTCGTCGCGCTCGTGAAATCGACCGAAGTATCGATCGCGCGCCTCTGAGCCCGCGTGTGCCGCACCGGCGCCGCGCCGCGGGCAACCCGCCCGTTGGCGCCGCCCGGCATTGGCGCAGCGCGTTTGCCTCGGTATTCGACGTCCGGACGAAGTGCTAGGATGGAGCGACACCGATGCCGGAGGCCAACGCATGACCCCCATCCTTTCCCCCGAAGCCATCGAGGCGCTGAAATGGATCGACCAGTTCGGTGAAAGCCGGCCGGTTCCCGCCGTGTTCGACGACGCCGTCTACGCGTTGCTGAACGAGGGGCTGATCTACCAGGCGGCGGCCGACCGGGTCGACCTGACGGCCGATGGCAAATCCTTTTTATCCGACGAATACGATTGAGCGCGCGGCGCCGGGCCGCCTGGGCGGCCGGCGCTGCGTCGCCACGGAGCGTGCGATGGAACCGAGAGGCAGCGACCTCGGCGATTTCAGCGAGCCGTACCGCGGCTTCGAGATCGAGGTGAAGACCGAGCAGGTCTGGGACGGCGAGCATGCGCATTATCGCGTGCTGCAGGGTGATGCGGTGCGGATCGACTGGCGGCTCGTCAAGGTCGACGGGATATTGTTGACCGAGCGACGTGTGATCGAGCGCGTGCTCGACGAGGCACGGCGGGCGGTCGATGCGGAGCTGGGCGAGGGGTAGCACGCGTGCCGGGCAGGCACAGCCCGTGTTGCGGTAAAATACCGGGTTGTTTCCGCGCCGCCTGGCCTGTTGCCCGAAATCCATGTCCGTACCGTCCTCGCTTCCTCCCCGCCGCGTATCCGTCGCGCCCATGCTCGACTGGACTGACCGCCATTGCCGGTCGTTCCACCGTACGCTGACGCGCGATACTTGGCTGTATACGGAGATGATCACGACGGGTGCGCTGCTGTTCGGCGATGCCCAGCGCCATCTCGCGTTCACGCCGAACGAATCGCCGGTTGCGCTGCAGTTGGGCGGTAGCGAGCGGGATGATCTCGCGCGCGCGGCGAAGCTCGGCGAGCAGTGGGGCTACGACGAAATCAACCTGAATTGCGGATGCCCGTCCGAGCGCGTGCAGCGCGGCGCGTTCGGCGCGTGCCTGATGAACGAGCCGCAACTCGTTGCCGACTGCGTGAAGGCGATGCGCGATGCGGTGTCGGTGCCGGTCACGGTCAAGCACCGGATCGGGGTCGACGCGGTCGAGGACTACGCGTTCGTGCGCGACTTCGTCGGTACGGTGGCCGAGGCTGGCTGCGAAACGTTCGTCGTGCATGCGCGCAATGCGATCCTGAAGGGGCTGTCGCCGAAGGAAAATCGTGAGATCCCGCCGCTCAAGTACGACTATGCGTATCAGCTGAAGCGCGATTTTCCGTCGCTCGAGATCGTCATCAACGGCGGTATCACGACCCTCGACGAGGTTGCGCAGCATCTCGAGCATGTCGATGGCGTGATGCTTGGCCGTGAGGCGTATCACAACCCCTACGTGCTCGCGGAGGTGGATACGCGCTTCTACGGGTCGACCGCGGCGGTGCCGACGCGCGAAGAGGCGGAGGCGAAGCTGATCGAATACTGCGCGGCCGAACTGAAGCGCGGGACCTACCTCGGCGCGATCGTGCGGCACGCGCTCGGACTGTATCGCGGCATGCCCGGTGCACGCGGCTGGCGTCGTGTGCTGTCCGACAACAAGAAGCTCGCGCGAGCGGATCTGGCCGTGTTCGACGAGGCGCGCGCGCATCTGAACGAGGCCGAAGAAATTTTTGAAAAAAAAGCTTTGCAAGATTCAAAAGTGTTCGTATAATCTTGTTCTTCGCTGCTGAAACACAAAAGCAGCGAAGAAAAAAGCAGTAACAGTGGTGGCTGTAGCTCAGTTGGTAGAGTCCAGGATTGTGATTCCTGTCGTCGTGGGTTCGAGTCCCATCAGCCACCCCACAGAATGCATTAACAAAACAGGCGCTTAGGCGCCTGTTTTGCTTTGCGGGGGACAACTCGGGGACAATAACGTCGATTCGAGCCTCGCCATCTCTAGAGCGTTCTGCTCGCCATCCATCCATTTCGCGTACGTTGTCAGGAACATCTCGATGCTGTGCCCGAGCTGTTTCGCGCAAAAGGCTGGGGTCATTCCGGCCATCAGCATCGCTGTCGCGTAGCTATGCCGCATGTTGTACGGCCGGCGGTATCGAATCGCGAGCCGTTTCAGAATCGGCGTCCAGAAGCTCCGCCGGAATGCACGCTCGTCCTCCCACCGAGTGCTGTACCGCGGATCATGAAAGATCGCGGCGCCAGCAATCTGGGTGAATGAGCGCTGACGTGTCAATGCGGCTAGGGCCCGGCTGTTCAGGCGAACTGTGCGTGCGACTGCTGTCTTGGTTCGATCCTTATGCTCGCCGCGGACTAGTGCTTCGGCGACCAGAATGGTCCCATTCTGCAAATCCACATTTAGCCACTGCAGGCCGAATATCTCCGATGTCCGAAGGCCGGTCCAGAACCAGAACTCGATGAGGTTATGTACCTGTCCGGGATGGGCGCGCTCGGCCTCATCGATGATTTTTTCCGACTCGTCGCGGGAAAACGGATCGGGCGGGGGCTTTTGGTGTTTCGCACGAGGAACATTTGCCGCGGGATTGTCGGTCAACACATTGTCGGATACGGCCAAGTCGAGCGCCTTTCGCATTACCGACACGTAATTGTTGACCGTTTTGCCGCTCAGGTCAGGCCGGCCCGCAATCGCAGTCAAGATATGGCTCAACTTCAATCTGCGGAGGGGAGTGGGGCCGAGCGGATTCTGACTCTTGTCGCACGCCGCGGCTTTCCAGAATCGGATGGCGCTCTCATATCCGTCTTTCGTCGAAGATTCGATTCGCTGGGCGGCGAGCCAGGTGTCGAGCCAGCCGCCGACGGTCAGTGTGCTGGGTGCGCCAGAGGTCGGAAAATACTCGACCAAGCTGACGGTTCCTAGCCTGATCCGATCGACGATCTCGGCGATCAGGCGGTGAGCGTACTTGACGTTTGCTGGTGTGGGCGGCATCGGTTTGCCGTTCAGCATCAGCGTTTGCCGCTCTCTTTTGCCGTCGAGTGTGAAGTTCAGGCGGATGGATGACGTGCGAATTTCTACACCGCCGCTTGCTCTACCCATAGTTGATACCCTTTGATGGAAATGAAGATGCCGCCGTCAGGCGAGCGTCGGTACTCTCGACCTTCAAGCCACTTTCCGTCCTCGATTTTTCGACGGATGGCTTTCTCGGTGAGGCCCGTGATCATGGCGGCAAGCCCCACGGTGACGTACGGGGCAGGCGCAATCAGAGTAGGTGAGTCGACCATGCTACGATCCCTCTGTCTCAAAAAGGCGTTGAACCAATGCAGAAGAAATTTGTGATGCGCGGGTACGAAATGAACTGCGAACCGCGCGTGACGGAGGGCGGCAAGTATGCCGCCCAGGTTGAAGTGACGAAATTGGGGTTCAGCAGGGAAGCGGCTTTCCGCAGCCTTGGTCAGTTCGACACAGAGACCGAGGCCGTTGCTTACGCGAAGAATTTTTCCGAGGAGTGGCTCAGCCGATACGCCTGAACTCGACGACCCATACCCAGAGGGCTGCCCCAGATTGGAGGCTGAAATGCTTAAAATCGATGAACGTCATTTGCCCGAGCTTCAGGACATTGCTGATGCAATCTCCGACGTATTTCCCGGTGGGGCTGAGTTTCATCTCGGGTCGTCGGTGAACTTCTTTGTTGTGTGGCCGATCCCTGACCAGCCCGAAGAATTGACCCAGTGGTCGCGAAGCGTATCCATTTACTTTTCGGATACATTTCTCGACGCTTTCCGCAATTCCGACCAGGAGCAACGAGCGCCGCACGTCGAAAAGTTGCGCCAGCTCATTGCGCGCGCAATGGTTGGTTTCGACGACGGGCGCGGAATGCGGAGAGGAGCCGCGAAGACCGCGCTCGTCCTCGACCTGACGCATGACCTGACCATTTAGGCGCCATGTGTGTGCGTCGCATAGACGGCATATGGGCCGTCTTCGCTGTCGCCGATCTCGATCAGCCACCAGCCCGGTTCCGGTTCGGGATCCCACTGACACGCGCCTTCGCCGCGCTCCCAATACGCCTGCATGGCGGGGTGATCTTCGGGCTCGGATTCGAGGTAGTAGATCGACGTCTTGATGCCGGCCTGAGCTTCGAGAGCGGCCCACTGTTCCTTCGAGCAGTGCTCGGCGCCATCCATCGTCACGATCCAGAAATGGCGCAGATCGGGGTGGATGAAGTAGCCGTCCTGGTCGCGCACGACGGGAATCTTCTGGAGCATGGGTGCCGAGCCCACTTTCGAACTCGTTCCATTGTTGCTGGCAGCGCGCGAGCCGAGAATGACTTCGGCGGTCGGGTCAACCTCCGTATGGGTTCTCTCCGTGTCCGACCGCTGAGCTGTCGCCTCGCTTGCCAGTCCGGGAGCGGGGCTCTCTCGTCGGCTAAGGTTCTTGCTCGACGTGTCGTTAACTTTTTCGGACAGCGCTCGTGCCTCGACTGTCTTGAGTTCTTGCCCGCTCTCGTTCTGCGTGAGCGGGCAATTTTCGTTTCGGATAGTCATGTCTGGCTCCAGAATAGGTTGAATGGGTCACAGTTTTTATTTGTATCGCGAGCAACTCGGACGCTTGATAAAAGCGTTAGGAGGTTCCATGCTGGTTCCAGTCACTCACCGGAACGGAGGTTGTCATGGCTCATCGAATCCACCTGGTCGACAGGTACGAAGGTCGCAATCTGAGCATCCGCGCGCGCGAAGTCGGCGGAGGTATCCAGTTGGTCTCGCAATTGGCGAGAACGTGTGACCAGCATCCGTGGACGCTGGTCAAGATCGAAAATCCTGGCAAGATCTATCCGAGCCGGGCAGCAGCGCAGGCGGCGGCAATCGCTACTATCAAGATGAGCATCGACGGCGGATTCGCGTAAGCCGTCAATGCTAAGCACGCACTAGAGGAAAGAAAGGCTCGATTGCCGCAGTCGGTCGCGTTGTAGGGATTCGTAATCAGGGTTCAATTCGCAGCCGAGGAAGCGGCGCCCGAGCCGTTGCGCGACCTGGCCAGTCGTGCCGCTACCGAAGAACGGATCGAACACCACGTCGCCGGGCCGACTGCCGGCGAGCACGCAGGGCTCGACGAGCGCCTCGGGGAAGGTCGCGAAGTGCGCGCCGCTGTATGACTGCGTCGGGATGGTCCAGACGGATCGCCTGTTCGCGCGGCCTTTTCCGCCATGCCACTCATTGCCGCTCTTCGTCCGAGACTCTTCTCGATCGTCGTCGCCGTATTTGCTGCCGCCGAAGCGCGGGCCGACCGCCTTCATGCTGCCGTTGATCTTGCCTGGCACCCGATCGCTTCCGGCCTGATTCACAAGATTCTGCTGAGAAAGCCGCTCAACGCTAGATTCAGCCAAGGGCTGAGCGATTGCCTCGGCATCGAAGTAGTAACGTTCACTCTTGCTCAGCAGAAACAGATATTCGTGCGCCTTCGTGCAGCGATCGCGCACGCTCTCCGGCATCGGGTTCGGCTTGTGCCAGATGATGTCCTGCCGGAGATACCAGCCGGCGTCTTGCAGCGCGAACGCGAGGCGCCACGGTTGGCCGACCAGGTCTTTCGGCTTCAGGGACGGCGTGGTTAAATATCCGGATGCCAAGCGCGAAACATCCGTGTCCTGTCTACCAAACGCCGACCCGTGCGGCGATGTGCCGCAAATGCACACCGCCATATGAGCGGACGCCTGAACGGAACGCTGCAATGAGCGCCCGCACAAAAGGCATCCCGAAGAAGGGACCGACTGGCGGTAGTCTTCCCGGTGTCGCGGATAAGATTCGCGAGTGGTGGTGGACTTCTGAGCGCCGCTCGGTTCGTCGAGCGGAATCACTTGAGCGCGCGAATGATCCTGACTGGCGGTTAAAGTGCGGTCAACCTCAGGAGCAAAATCCAATGTGGGAGGATGGGCGCTCTCGGATTCCATATTCCCGCGGCTGGACGCGAAAAGCGAAAGAGCAGGCATGGCTTCGTGCCGGCGGTCGCTGTGAGATTTGCCAATCCAATAAGGCTTGCGACACGCATCACAAAGACTTTCGCAAAGACAATCACACGCTTGAGAATCTTCAGGTTCTTTGCCGGAAGTGCCATAAGGCACTTTACGTCGAGAACCTGCGCTCACGTAAGAATCCCCCATATTCAGATACATAACGCCGTCGTCGGTGAGCAGCTCGCGCGCAAGCTCGAATACACTCACAAGCGTCTTGATGAACTCGCTCAGGGTCGGCTCTTGCCCGATCTCGCGATGCTTGTCCGGATGGCCGTCGGGCAGGTACGAGCGCAGGCCCCAGTACGGCGGGCTCGTTACGATCGTCTGCACCTTCACGCCGTCAGCGATCATCGTGCGCATCAGGTCGCGGCAGTCGCCGCGGTGGGAGCGGTCTATCCAGTGGGTCATGGCATGGTTCGATAGGTCAGTCGCCGCACATACAGTCGGCGAGGTCTTCTTTGGTTTCGTCGGGTTGGAACAGGTCCATCTGGGCGCGGTAGAAATCCGCCTGGCGCAGCAGATCGGCGTAGCAGGGGCGGTCCTGGCGAAAACGCTGGCCAGTTTCACGTTCCTGGCGAATCCACCACTCGGCAGCTTCGGGCCGCTTCATGAAAATGCGGACGATCTTATGCTCAGCCTTCAGGAAGCAAGCGTCGCAGTTACCTTCATCGCTGTTCGGATCGAGGCGTAAGTCGAAGGGCATCGACTTCCAGAATGCATTCACCATCGGCTTTGTCACGCCGTCCGCGAACATGGGCATGTAGTTGGTCCAGCGGTCGGAGCCGCGGTCATTCGCGGCCATGCGCTTGTGATACCGGCGCTCTTCGTCAGCTCGGACACCGATGATTGCTTCCCACTCGTCGTATCCGCGCTCGCGCATGAACCAACTCGCCGCCTTGATCTTCATGCGATCGGTGCACATGCGATTAGCGGGATTCGGCAGAATCGGCGGTTCTCCTTTCTCGATGTTGCGGTACTGGCGGTAGTACTCGATCACGCGATCGAATGGCTCACCATTGCGCTCGGCATGCTCGAAATTCGTGAGTCGCCACGAGAGGCCCGAGCCATAGACGCCCGTGAATTCAGTCCAGTAGACGTGCACGCCGAGGTATAACCCGACGTCGCGAACGAATTCGAGAGTCTCCGGGCGTTCTTTCCCAGTGTTGTGGAACGTCACGTACACATCGTCCGGCAGCTTGCCGCCGTGCGCCTTGACTGTCTTGGCCAGCATGTATGCCGATGACCGGCCGCCGCTGAAACCAAACTGGCTCGGACCGTCGAGAAAGTACGGGTTACGCGAAGTCATCGCATCCTCAAATTAGAAAAGGAGCAGGCGCCACGAAGGGCGCCCGCAAAGTGCCACTGCCAAGAAAATGGAAAACGAAAAAGAGCGGGCGCTATACAAGCCGCCCACAAGAAAAAGCCACGCATCCGAGGCACCGGAATTTGCGCGGCTTGGGGGAACGGTGTTGCTACTGAGCACGGCGACTAGCTCGTTGCTCGACTTCGATGGCGGACTCGGTGAGAATCTGCGCGAGACCAATCGGCTTCTAGGCGTCGACCATGGCAAGAATCAATATTTCTAAATTCCGCCGCTTCGCGCTGACGATGGCTGCAATTGGGGCCATCAATGCCGGGATGGGGCTGGCCGTGCGACCACCGACTAAGCTGTCGGATATGTGCGCCGTCGACACAACGGGAAATGTCGTTGTCGACAAGGTTGCTGAAGGAACCGTGACAACGCTCGACCATGACTACTTCGTTGAAGAGCCCGGATCTAACGCTGTGCTCTTGTCCCGTTGCGCCAAGGGCGCCTGTGCCCCGTTAGACCCTTCATATTTGAAGGGCCACGTCGGAGAACCCGTCCGTGCCGAATTTTGCGACCGACATGCCGCGAAGCTCACCATATCCAACAAAATCGTCTTTCAACTGACCCAGCGCTACCTCGATCAGAACTTGGAAGCGACCCAGAAGAATCGCAATCTGCTGAACACAATCGCGTTCTTCTGGATCGGTTTCTGGCTCGTGCTGATGGCAGCCATGGAGATCCGTGCACGGTTGCGGGCTGCGTAGGGGCTAGCGTGCTACGATTCGCACCAAAATTAACGGGGTTGCGATGAGCTCAAATGGATTCTTGAAAACCGTTGTCTCGCGTGTGGCTCAGGTTGGCGCTAGTGGATTGATCCTCGGACTCTCGCTGGCAGCTATCCTCGTTCGCGTTCCTGGGCAATCCGGGGAATGGGCCTCATGGGCGCAAGCCGTTGGTGCAGTGGTCGCCATTCTGGCCGCCGTCTGGGCTACCTACTATCAGGTTGACAACGCGCGTCGCAGCGTCGAAGAGCGCGATCGAAGCGAGATTCTTCGCGCGTACGGGCTCCTTCAATCGATCGTGCTTCGGCTAACTTCCGACGTTCAAGCGCTCGCGTTTCAGCTTGGCATGAGTAAAGATCCCGATGATCTGGGGCGCCGGCAGCGGCGCCGTGATGCTTTCGCACAGGTTCACTCGGCATTGTTGGAGCTTCCGGTTCACGTGCTTCCAGACTTCGATGCGGTATCAGCTCTTCTCGACGCGCGACAGTTGTCGGCGGAGGTGCTTACCGCGGCGACGGCATATGCCGTACAAGAAGGTATGTTCCAAGGGTTCGAAAAGGACCCGGCCAAGTGGAACGATTATTTCGCTCGCGCATCATTCATTCAAAACTCGCTTGCTGACACAGTCAACTTAATTCGTCTCGGGCTGCGATAAAAATGCGGGGCGCCGTACAAGCCACCCACAAAAAAGCCACGCATCCGAGGCAACGGAATTTGCGCGACTTGGGGAGGAGGGCGATCATGGTACGATCACGTTCCAAATAACTTCTTGGGGAACGTATGGACGAAATTATTGCATTGTGCGTGGGGGCAGTTAAAGCGGCTCTACCCGCAAACTCCATAAATGCGATCGGTAATGAAATTCGAATTGAGGACGGGCCACTGAAGGGCTACGTCGTTCATTTCAGCCCGCGCGTTATTCAGACGTTCGAGCGAATTCGCAGTGACAGGGATGCATCGATCGTGCAGACGGTGGTGACTCAAGCTCTTCGCGATGACGCGGGCTACATTGCAAGAACAAATCAGATTCATAGCTACCGCGGCATCAAGGTTTACCGTCCCAATCGCGCCAAGTTGCTTAAAATCAAAGCGAAACTGGTGGATCGGGAATGATTGATGTACAGAATGGCGCCTGATCAGAAGCAACGCTGAACGGTTGCCGAGATTACTCGCGCTGTATGGCAGTCCACCAAGCCCGTTATTTTCGGGCTTTTAATTACTCCATTCCAACTAAGTGCGCTGCGTGGCTGGTGCGCGCTCGATGTGCTCAGAGACTTGTTGCAGAGTGGATTGTAGGCAGAGGAAGAGCGCAATGGCAGCGAGCGCGCCGAGCCACACTTTCACCAAGGCCATGTAATAACTCCCGCACGGTAGGCAACACAGAGGAACCAGACGCAACCGATAGCGACGCCGCATGCCGTTGCGACCGCGCTACCCTTCGCGACATACCCATTCATCTGATCGCAGGAGGCGAGCAGGGCGTTATCGCTCGGCACGCGTGTTACAAGCGATCGTCTGTTTTGTGGAAATACAGGCTGTAGGCTGTTCATTGCTCCCTTGAAGTTGTTGTGTTCTCTGTCGACTTAGATGACGGCGGTGAGCGTCGTGCTGCCGTCGCCGTGATCGGTTCGAAGCATGAGCGGCGTTCCGCCAAACAGTTCGGGCCGGAGTTCACGCAGCGCGTTGCTGAAATTCGGCGGTGCTTCGAAGCCGCTGCCGAGCAGTGCGGTCGTGACCGCCAGCTCAGGATCGTCATCGCCGGGCGTGAAGAACGACGCGACAATCGGGATTTGGTGTTCCTTGCAGATCGCAATGATCTGCGTCATAAGCGGAGAGATCTGCTCGTCGTAGATCTGCTCCTTGGTGGCGGTTGCCATGCATCTTCTCCATATAAATTAGGAATCCGAATAAGTAACAGCGCTCAACGAGCCTCACTGATCTTCAATGTCGCCCGATCAACGCTGTCGAAACTCTCAAGGGCGCGCACTCGGCTAGGTGCTGCTGCGCTGAGTTCGTGGGTGCGGAGGATCCGCGACCGAATGCGCGCTCTTGAGAGAAGCTTTCATGGGATGGGGCCATTGCCGTCGCCGGCTTCGCTTTCCCCACCGGTCAACTCTCCGGCTATCTCGCGAACCACCATGTGTGTCGCGACCGACTCCGGTGACCTCTGGCTCCCTTGCCGCGGCCAGACCGCGTCCGATTCAGCAGGGCCCCATCTCATGAAAGCTGTGCGGTGTCGGACGCTACCCCGTTTCTCGGCTACACCGTAAAGCCGGCCGGTTGCTCCCTGTACTGCGGTCCCGGCGCACTAGTACTCTTAAAGATCGACCGCCGGGGCGGTGGCGCAGCGATCAGAGCCGCGTTGAGATGAATATTAGAAAATACTAAACTCACAGTCAAGTAAATTCTTTACTTCCGTTGCGTGCCACAACGCGCGTCATGGCCGACGCACGGTACGCATTAAGTGTTTGCCGAATTTTCAGTTGAAAGGGTCGCGTGAACTTCGCTAAACTACTGTACATGCATACAGTAATTTGAGATGGATACGGCGAGGATACGCGTGCGAGACGAGAAAGAGAGGACGGGGTTGCGCTGCAAACCGGGCGATCTGGCGATCGTCACAAAATGCAGCGTGAAAGAAAGGATCGGGTTACTCGTTCGTGTGGTCGAGCGACATAGTGGCGCTGGTTTTGACTGGCTGACGGAGCTGCTTGGGCCTGGTGTTGTCGCCCGGGACGTAGGCAGCGGAAGGGTGTGCCGATGCACTTCGGCGCTGATGCATGATTGGAATCTAACGCCTATCAGTGGCTTGGATCTTCCACGTCAAATGTGCCGCCCCGAGGACGTGTCAGCGCACCAAAGACCCTGAGCGTTTCCTTCAACGCGTTGAAGGCGTCTGGCGATAACCCAATCTTGTCAGCGGCGGCAATTGCATCGATGAGGGATCGGGCCTCTGGGCTGACATCGCGCGGGGACGGTGACGTTGCATTCCGCTCTTCAATCTCGGCGCTGGGTAGATCCAAGTAGCCATCGCCCATTCCGTACTCGGCCTCGAGGCGTCTAGCAGCGCGTTCACCAAAGGACGTGCCTCCGAGCAACTGAGAGAAGTAGCTCTTCTCTTTGCTAGGAACACCATGCTGTTCGGTCCAGCGGCGCAAATTTGCCCGGCGAATGTCTTGGATCGTCATGCCCAAAGTTTAGACTCTTCTAAATCAGTATTCACTTGACCGGTGGTTTAGAGACAACTAAACTGCCTTCCATGAACCTCAAGGAATTCATCTCGACGAGCGAGCGCGGAACGGCTTCGAAGCTGGCTGCGTTCCTTGGCGTTTCCTCATCGTATCTGTCTCAGATGGCGTCCGGACTAAGCGCAATCTCTGAAAAGAGATGCGTTCAGATCGAGAAATTCAGCGAGGGGCGGCTTTCGCGCCGCGACCTTCGTCCTGACGACTGGCATCTAATTTGGCCCGAGCTCGCTCAACAAAAGGAGACCGCATGAAGCGTCTGTACGCACGTCTGGTCCTCTGGTTGATCGGTTCAGCTCAATTGCCTTTTTCTTCCCAGACCTCAGCCCATGACCGAATCAATTCGAGGTTGGTATGCATGTCCCTCCAGACGCCATCGGAGCCCCCGCGATGAGACTGATGCTTCCGTGCACTGTAGAACATGCTCGCAAGAGTTGTGATTTTTCCTGCCTTTTCGCCGCAGTAGTTGCAGTGTGCTCTTAGGCGAGAGGCGTGCAGTTGAAGGGCGCCGATCGCGATTGAATCGGGAGTCGCCAGGTCGTGGTCTCGCAGCACTTGTTCGATGTCATCCGCAATCTTGCGGATCTCCACGGAGGTTTTATTCATGGCTGGATTATTGAAAAGCGCAGTGACGATCAACGTCGACGGCGTCGGCCTCGGAAATGTCGAGGTCGACGGCGTGGACATCGGTCGGTGCGTGCGCGGCCTCAGTTTGACCGCTACAGCGGGTCGCCAGCCGTCGGTACGGCTGGAGCTGGCAGCGCCCGACAACGTCATTCGATTCGAAGGAGCCGAAATCCTGGTCGACAGCATTGCGGTTCCGGCTACCGTTGAAATTGCCCTGTGGAAGCATCTGTCGTCCAAGTACGGAAAGGAAGTGGAGGTGACGACGATGAGCTCGACTAGTCGCGGGTACATCGTCGCCGGAGATTAAACGCGAGTGATTTCGATACCCGATCTGAGGACGCGGAAGACGTTCTCAGAAACGCGATTTAGCGCTTCACCGGTTGATAAGCGAAATTCCTTCATTCCCAACATGCTGCTGGGGCCATCGAGGTCGCTGGTATCGATTTCGTCTTGCAAAACAACGACTTCGTAAACCTTTCCTGCATTGTCGGTCGCTTTGAAGCGCTCTGTGATCATGAGGGTTCCCCGTATCGGAATGGTTGTGTGAGAGCTGCCAATTCTACAGATAGGGCCGGAACCCTCGCCTTAGTCCGATCTGCATCGAGATTCGATGCTTGAAGTTTAGAAAATTCGACCTTCAAGGTCATTCAATCAGTTTTGAACGGAGTTGAGTTGCTATGAACACGATTGAGGTCATCCGGAGGCCCAGTATTGAGCGGGCGTTCCGGGAGGCGCTGAGCGATCCGCGCAGCCGCGGGCCGGTCGCCGATGCGCTCGGCTGGGACGATTCGCAGGTGAGCCGTTTCCTCTCGGGGAATCTCGGCGTGCCGATCAGCAAGATCGATGCGGGGCTGAACGCGCTTGAGTTGCGCGTCGTCTCGCGCGAGTACTTGGACGGGCTGTCGACGATGAGCAAGGTTGGTGTGAACTGCCACTGCGCGCGGGAAGGGTTCGGGGAGTGCGGCGGTCGGTGGTGATGTAAGCAGCGGACCCAGGCAAAAGCGTTTTCGACGAAGAGCGCTTCTGTCTTGGTTTAGTAGTCCTAAAAAAGTGAATTTATGGAAACCAATCAGATCGACCAGCAGGTCGAAATGCGTCAGCGGAGCTTGACCATTCCGGAGGAGGCGAGACGCATCGTGAGGGACGCCAGCCAACACCCGACGTACCCGCGTAAGTGTCTGTCGTGTGGGGCGTCCGAATCCCTCGACGGCTCAGTGCCGTGCGGCCACTGAAATGGCCCGCTTTCATTGCCGCTGCCGGCACTGCGAAACGCGCCGGGTGCTGAAGAAGCGTCCCGACGAGTACGTGCGGCAACCGCAATGCAACGTCTGCGGCCAGCGCAATTTCCGAATTGATGCCTGGATGCAGAAGCGCAACACGCGCCTGACGGCGTGCGCGTGCGCTGGCTACTGGTTCTGGCATCGGCGCGGTTCACTGTATTGCTGGCACCGCGCCGACGGCTCGACCCGATCACCCGGCGATCCCGATTTTGCGGATCGCAATCCGCCGCCCGATGCACAGGCGGCCTGAATTTCTCTTCTGGAGGAAACGTGGCAAAAAGCTCCGTAGAAGCATATGGCGCGCAAAGCAAGGTAACTGCGCTCGCGATGGACCCGAACGACCTTGAGCTCGTTGTCGACCCGTCGCATCCTTTGTACGACCGGCGCGTCCATCAAGAGCCGAACCCGAAGACGGTGTTGAACTACCGCGCGATCGGGGTGCGTAAGCCGGTGCTGTTCTACAAGGATCCGGAGACCGGCAAGAACCTGGTCATCGACGGCCGCACGCGGGTGATCAATGCCCGCGAGCTCAATCGGCAGTTGATCGCCGCCGGCGAGCCGCCGATCACAATCCCGGCCATCCCGCAGAAGGTTATCAACGACGGCGGTAAGTCGTTCTCTGCCGTGATGGTTAGCACGAACGAGATCCGCAAAGAGGATTCGCCGATCAACCGCGCCGAGAAGATGGCGCGCATGCTCGACGTCGGCCACACGGAAGAAACCGTCGCAACCATGTTCGGCGTCGAGGTGCCGACGGTCCGCCAGCAGTTGAAGCTGCTCGATTGCACGGCTGCCGTCCGAGACGCGCTCGAGGCTGACCAGATCACCGTCTCGAACGCGCTGAAGCTCGCGAAGCTGACGCCGGATCAGCAGCGCCAGAAGGTGCAAGCCGTCATTGCAGCGGCTGACGGTAAGGAAGGGCATGCGAAGTCGCGGGCACAGAAGGCTGTGCTGACCGGCGACGCGGCCCCACGCATGCGCACCCGCAAGCAGATCGCCGCCGAGCTCGAAAGGGCGACAGGCGAGCGTGCTGACGTGCTGCGGTGGGTTCTCGGGATCGACGCCGCGGCGCCGGCTACCGAGCCTGCGGATCCTCGGCAAATGTCGATCGATGGGGCTGCATGAGCATCAAGGTCCAAACAATGGTGTGGGACCGGTATCCGGGCGAGGACCATGAACTGTTGCTCGCTTTGAAGCTGGCCGACTTTTGCGACGACAACGGGGAACACATCTTCCCGAGCATCGAAAGGCTCGCGGAAAAGACGCGCCGCTCGGTGCGTGCGGTGCAGTACCAGCTCAAGAGCATGGTGGAACGCGGCTGGTTGATTTTGGTTGCCAACGCTGGCGGCGGCCGTGGTCGCGCCTGCGAGTACCGCATCAATCCCGACTGGATAAACGGTGCAGAGATTGCACCCATTTCCGCTGGCTCAAAGGGTGCAACGGATGCACCCATCGGAAAGGGTGCAACGAGAAGCAAAAAGGGTGCAACGAACGACGGAAAGGGTGCAATGGGTTTCGCAAAAGGGTGCAATGGGTTGCACCCGATTCACCATGAACCACCACAGGAACCATCAGAGAACCACCAAGGCGCACGACGTGCGCCCAAAGTTGCGGCTCACGGCGAGCTGCAGTCGATCGAACTGCCGGGCTGGCTGGCGTTCGAGGATTGGGACATGTGGTGCGAACACCGTGAGGCGAAGCACAAGGACGCGCCATGGACTCGTCCGGCGGCGACCGTGTCGATCCGGAAGCTGACGAAGCTGCGTTCGTCGGGCCAAGACCCAAAGGCGTGCATCGAGGAAGCCGTGCTGCGCGGCTGGACCGGCCTGTTCCCGCTGAAAGGCGATCTGGCAGCAACGTCGTCGGGCTCGGATACCACGATCGCTCCGGACTGGTGGAAGACGGCGCCGGGCATTCGCAAGCTCGGTAAGCAACTTGGCATTGAAGAGAAACCGAACCAGGTTTTCGAGCAGTACAAGGCGAAGGTGTTCAAGGCGGCCGGCCCGGGCGAATGGATGGAAGACATGCTGAGCACGGTCAGCCGCGAAAGCGAAGAGCGCTACGAGGCCCTGTACGCCTACTTCAACGACATTCCGCGCGATCAGGGCGCGCAACAGGTGGAGGCATGACGAAACGAACCACATGGCCGATGCGCGTCGACGCCGGTATTAGGAAGGTCGGCACTGCGCACGTACGCGACGACTCGCGACCGAAGATGACCGCTGCGCAGAGGGCCGTGTTCGATGCGACCGGCAATCGGCCGCAGGTCGACGCAGGTTTCGACGATATCAGCGACGGGATTGGTGCGTCGCCCGTACTGACGCCGACGTATCGCCAGCCCGACGCTAAGGCGCGCATGCAAGCGCTCGGGCGCTTAAAGACCGGTGAGATGAACAAGACCGAGCAGCGGTACGCGGATCACCTTGAGGCGCGGAAGCGGGAGGGCGAGGTCGTCTGGTATCGCTTCGAGGGCATCAAGTTCCGGCTCGCCGACAACACGTTCTACACGCCGGATTTCGCAGTGATGTTGGCGAATGGCCAGCTCGAAGCGCATGAGGTCAAGGGCCACTGGCAAGACGACGCGCGCGTAAAGGTGAAGGTTGCCGCAGATCAGTACCCGGTGCGGTTCATCGCCGTGACTGCTGGTCCGGCGAAGTCCGGCGGCTGGCAAACGGAGGAATTCTGATGGCTGATGGGAAGGTAGGCCCAGTCTCGAAACAGATCATCGAGTGCGTGAAGGCGAATCCGGGCATTCACGCTGGTGAAATCGCTCGTAGGTTGGGTCTGAGTCTAGGCGGTGGCCCGCGCGAGACGATCCGAAACTTGATCGCTGCTGGCTATTTGAAAAGAGGCGAGAAAGTGACCGCTGCAGGTACCAAGGGGCACGCGGCTTCGCCGCTGATGTACACCGGAAAGCGGTTCAAAGGGTTCGATAAGTGGGCCGGTTCTGATCGCTGGCGACGAATTCAAGAGCGTATTGCGGCAGAGGCCGCGCGTGAGCGGCAAGCAATTGAATCGATCGAATGGGCTGAAAGGGCGATACGCGCAATGGTCGAAACCGGACGAGCGGCGGCATGAAGCGCTCAGGCTTCGGCACGCGCAAGACGCCGATGAAGCGCGGTTCGTGGTTCCGTAAAAGCTCACCGTTGCCCGAGCAGGCGCCGCGCAAGGTGGCGATGAAGCGGCGAGCGAAGCGTCCGACGGTCGCCGGAGGATCGAAATACCTCGAGGCCTGCCGGGGCGAGCCGTGCTATCTGCGCATGCGCGGTTGTCTCGGCGGAGGGGAAACGGTCGTTCCCTGTCACTCGAACCAGGCGAAACACGGTAAGGGCATGGGCATCAAGGCACGCCACGAATTTACGGTACCTGGATGCGCCAATTGCCACTCATTGATCGATCAGGGCCCGGGGCTGCGGGAGCAAAAGTTCGCGGCATGGGACGTCGCTTACGAAGCATGGGCGCCAGTGCGTGCCCGGAAAATGGGAGAAGCAAATTGCCAGTGAGATTGTGGGTTGAGATCCCGGACGGGGTGTATAGCGCGTCGAGAAAGCGCGGTGGCGGTGGCATCGTCTTCTACGAGCGTACGCGCGAGATCGACGCGACGGTTGTCCGCATCGCGCGTATCGCTACAGTCAAGCGGCAACTGATCACGGCCGTCGAAGTGGACGCGTTCATACCCGAAATGCATCGGGCGCGCATGCCGAAGATCGATCCGCGGTGGACTGAGCCGGGCGTGTTCCGGACGAAGGCATACGTCTACCGCAACCAGAAATGCCGTGTGCTCGGTCAGTTCTTGGAAAGCGGTGCACTCCAAATCGATTTGAGGGAAGGGGCATGAGCGCAGCCGCGTGCATCTTGTATAGCGACGTTCCCGAGAGGCTGCTCATCTCGGCGATCCGCCATTTCGATGGGGTGACTGGCGCGGATCTCATTGCCTTCGACGAATGCCCGTTCAGCGGCGAGATTACCGAGACGGAGCACGGCGTGCAGATTTCGTTTCCGTGGCCGCGCAATCGAACTATGCGCCATGCCGTAGGCGACTGGCTCACGCACTACGGCATCAACTTCACGGTCGTCATGTAACGACGAATAACCGGTGTCTCAAGCAAATCGAAAATAGGCTGAACATGACGATCGACGAAAGCAACCAAATCGAAGAACTGCTCGACGAATGGTACGACTGGCAGGCAGGGTACGTGCCTAGCCTTGGCTATGGGCGGGTCGATCCGTCGTGCCGTGGCTTCTCCGAATCCGAGCGGGCGCTTACGGCAGACGAGCGGTCGGAGGAGGCGGATCGGAAGGCGGCCAAGCGACGCGCCGAGCTGGTAGACCTGTGCATCGACGCATTGCCTTGGCAAGAGCGTGCGGCGATCCAGCGTCATATGAAAGCTAAGACGGTTGATGCAATGAACCGGGCTTGCGCGGCGTCTGTTTGGCACGACTCGAGGATTCATGGACAGCGGGACATGCATGAGCTGTATCAGCAGGCTAAGCGCTCCATTTGTATGCCGCTTCGGCGGCGGGGGATGCTATCGAGGGCCTAGAGCGTCGAAGAATAACGTGAGTAATGTATATGTAAATGATGTTGACGTTGACGGGCCGCATGTAGGTTTCGGACGGGGCAGTGTCACCATCGGAGCACTGTCAAACGGAGACAGTCGACGGTTATGCCAAAATCGTTGACAATTCACATCAAGCGCCCACCCTTCGAAAAAACTCTAATGACCGAGAGTAATATGCAAGAACAGATCCGCTACAAGCATGAAAGAAAATATAAGATTAAATGCGAAACCGTCAATAGGATACAGGCTGTTTTGCAGGGGATAAGTAATGGAATTATATCATCTTCTTCTGAAATCCTCGCCAACTCAGAGCGAAACATCGAATTCGTCACTAAAAATATAATTGACGGAGTTGAGGTTGAAATAGCAAGTGTGTTCAGGGTGGATGAGGATTGTATACACGAGTTAACGCTAACGTTGCTGGATGGGCCGAAAGATTTTAATCGGATAAATTTAAAGTATCACGCTTTGCGCGTGATGGATGAAATAATTGGCGGAGAGCATAATGGCGACCGCAAAAAATACACCGTAAGAACCTACAGCAAAATATTCAACGCACACCCCTTGCGAGAAGAGGTGTTTGTAAACTCGGACTTTAAATTCTTAATAAAGCCAATTATTTGGACTAGCAAAAATGAGCCGCTCACAGAGCAGATTGTGCTGCTCGATACGGAGATTGAGGCCATTAATGTCGAGCACGCTAGAAGTTTGGCTTACAATCACACATCAAATACAAATGCCTATTTGTCGGTATTGCTGGACACCGGATTTGAAATGGTGAGTTCTGAGTTTAGAATCTTTGCGATCAAGCAAGGTTCTGATTTTTTTCTCAACAGATATAGAACCGGATTTGTAGATTATGAGCTTGGCCTTGTGGTTAAGGATAATCATTATGGCCTCAAGGATGTGAATAATATGGATCACGTAGATTCGTTTAACTCCGGAAAGATGACGTTAAACTTTCCGGTTGAGAAGCGTGATGGTGGGGTTGAATTTCACGTGACTCAAACGGTTGATACTATTTCGAATAATGATTTCCTTGAAGGGAAATTTTCTAATCACAAGATAACTAGGGCGCACGTCAACAATAAGAGCAGGCCAGAATATGTCCCTATAAGTGAATCCCCGCATTACCCGAATTGCGAAATCAAAATTCCTTCTGAAATTAGAAGATATTTCAAAGGTATTGCGTCGCTATCCGCAGAAAAGAAAGAGGCATTTATATCTAGCTGCCGAATGTACAATATCGCGTTAACACAGGGGTGGAGCCGGCCGACACTAGCTCAGTCGTATAAGGTCTGCGCAGTGGAGGCCCTTGCCAATTTCGAAAAGATAAGCTTTTCTGAGTTTATGATTAAAAATAGTAAAGAAGGTTTTGATAAGCAGTTGTGTGACTATTTTTACAGCGTAAGATCGGGGCACTTCCATGCGGGAAAATTTTACTTTGACGAATACGAAGTGAATTTTCAGCGAGAGGTGGCGCTTACGTTCCAGGAAAAATTGGCTGATCACGAGAATTTTAATCGATATGTGAGGGTAGCTATAATCAACTGGATTCGAAAAGAAATTCTGGCTGAGTGATGGGCTTCTTTCTACATTGCGAGCGGCGTTGTTGTAGCAAGCTCGTCTACTTCCGCTTTGGATCGGAAATGGCTTCTCGTTGTGTCACCTGATTGAAGCTCACGATGATCGATTCTCTCATTGGCGAGCCGGCAGGGCGCAATCTTCGCAATCCGAGATCGAAAGTGAGTCGTAGTCGAGCCTTCTACGGGATTCCCCACTTGGTGGATATCGATGCACTCCTTCACTAAAGCCAAAACAGTTATTATTTACCCAACACAACCGGAGGCGGAAAGCATGGCGACCTACAAGGACCTGAGAGCGCAATTGGATGCTCTGACTGAAAAAGCAGAAGCTGATCGCCTAACTGAGGTTCAGGCCGTTTTCGAAGACATCCGTGCCAAGGTCGCGGAGTACGGCATTACCGAAAGGGACATCTTCGGCGCACGCCGTGGAAAGGCATCAACGCAAACGAAGGCGCCGACGGAGGCGGAGTACCGCGATCCGAAGACCGGCGCCACGTGGTCGGGCCGTGGCCGAGCGCCAGCTTGGATCAAGGAAGCCAAAAATCGGAACCGATTCTTGATCCAAGGGTAAATCTAGCGTAATTTGTGGGGTGTAGACTCGCTCGCGATTCGCTGTATTGCCCACGTCGGGCGCGAGGTATGCATCATGAATGCCCGGCGGCTCGCCAAGCTGCTTTTTGCTTCTCCCAAGTTGCTTGCGAGATGGGTCTTACCGATCCCCTGATTAACTGAGATCTGGATGTGGTAGTCTCGTTGCGCTTGGTTCCCAAGCATTGAAGAGACCAATAATGGGCGACTACGTCGGGGATTTTACTAATGGGACATAGGCTTGATATCGATATCTTCGATCTGCCAGATGGTTCGCGCGTCATCGAAGCGTATGATCGGAGACAAGGGGATTTGAAGCGGCGAAATAAAGCGGTAAAGAGAGGAAAGGTTTCGCACGAGGATAAGGCCAAGGCGAAAAATCTAGTTAAAAGGAACGATCCCGATAGCTGGCAACGTTTGAGGAACGGCGAGGCCGGCAGCAACCCCGACATCATTCTCGATCGCGACACTGGAAGCATCATCTTCCGGCCGGTCAAGCGTGACGGGGAAGTAGTGGGGGAAGAGATCTGGACGAACGTCGGTAAGGATGCAATGCCGGACGATCTCTACGATCGGCTGCGTCACGCTCGATTCATGACTGACTCGGACCCACTGGTATCTGTGCTAAGCGGTTTGATTGTCGGTGAACCTCACTCGAGACAGGTGCTCGAGGCAGTGGAAGATGCAGTTGAGCAGCTCTACGATGTCCAGTCTGACAAGGCCGTTCGGCTTGAGGTGGCTGACTGCGTCATTGCCATCGGGCTCCATAAAGATGGAGTTCGCGTGCGAGTCATACTGCCGAGGTTCACTGAATTTGACGATGTCCGAGTGTGACGATTGCATTCACCAATCCTGGCCCCGCAGTACGCGGGGTTTTTCATTTTCAGATGACGTCGCGTCAATCGTTGGCGCTACTTTTAGACACATGAACGCGAAGCGTATCGGCGCAATGAACCAGGCTTGCGGCACAACAGTCTGGAGCAATCCGTGCCGACTTGATCTGTCGGATGCGCATGCGAGCTATCAGGCGGCGAAGATAGCGCTGCATCCACGCGTGCAAGCGCGTGGACTGTTGAAGGAACCGCATCCGGCATAAGGGGCATGCGTGGCCCTGATTGCGCTGTCAACGCCACCTGATCAAGGGATGTGATGGACCTGCCACTGTCACTATCCCACCGTGTCCGAACGATGGGGGCGACGGTAGCAGTCGTCAATCTTCCCGGCAGAATGATCCACCTACGCTTCAAACGACCATTCGGCGAGCGCGAGCGATAGTACGCAAAGATGCGAGGGATCGTCCTGTCTCAGCAACCTATACCGATTCGACAACCAACCCAGTGTGCCGCGCCACCGACAGCATTGCCGACTTGCTGCGCTGCATGTTGAACGCCGTCAACGAAACCATTGACGAGCGTCTTGAATGGTTCGGTGACCTTCCCCAGCGCAACCCGAATGTCGTTGTTATCGCCAAGGCCATGCGTCAGATCGTTGCCGACTGTGTTGATCGCCTTGACGACGTCATTGCTTGGACCGAAGCAACCACCCTCGGTGCCGATCTGGCCCGAGAGACACTTTTGCAGTTCGCGCACCGTTAGTCGGCCGGCCGTGCAGCCCGCAAACGTGACCGGTACACCGCCCGATTCGGCCGCGCATTCCGCAGCGATTCGCCACTCCGGACTCATCTTCAGCCCGGACGCGCAAATGGCGAAATCGGTTTCGCCGGTCGATTCCGACGCGCAGGAAGCTACTTTTGCGACGTTCGGCGGAAGCGCTGCCCCGGCAGCGCATGCGACCATGGCCTCATTGTCGCCGCCTGATTTGGCCAGGCAAGTCACGGTCGCCACCGTCTTCGGATCCGCGCCTACGCCAGTGGCCACACAGGCAGCCTGCTCGACTTGGGTACTCGCCTTGCTCAGGCACTCAGCCGCCTTTGCTATCTCCGCGGCCGTCTTGCCCGATGCAGGCACGCAGGCCACGAGAGCCTGAGCAGGATCAGAAGTGGAAGCTAGCGATGATGCGCAAGCCAACGCTCCTTGCACCTTGGGATCAATGGAGCCCATGAAATCAGGCACGCAAGCCAGGCGCTCTGCATCCGTGGCTGCCGACACCAAGCATGCCGCAGTTGCGGCCTTGTCCGCGGTGCCGGCAGGCAGGCAACTATTCGCCAGTTGATCGACGGCGGCGCCATTGCGCGCAAGCCTCGCACATACCAGTGTCGCCTTGACGGTAGGCGGCACGGAATCAATGCATTTCTCGGCCACATCTAGCGGGGACACTTGTTGTCGCGCGCAGTCTACCTTTGCCGCGGTATTTTCCAACGTCGCCTTGGCCTGGGCGACATCCAGCCCAGTGCAAGTCGCCAGCTTGGCGGCGTCTAGCGTTGCAGGGTCCGCGCCCGCATCGCGGAGGCACTTAGCCTGATTGACGCCTGCAGCGACTGCCTTGTTTTTGTCAATCGCACATTGGAATTGCTTGTCGCGATCGGCTCCCGCGTTCTCAACGCACGCGTAGGCTGCTTTCTCCTGGTCGTTCAGGCCGAGGTTCACGAAGCACGCCTCCGCTCCGGGGTCCTTGGCATTGCGCTTGTCCTGACAGGCCTTGAATTCCGCGACGATCTTGGTCTGATCCTTGTTGAGAAAGTCGATGCCGCCAGGGTCAACGGAGATCGTCGCCTGGGCAATCTGCCCCATCAACGCGATGTCGGACGAAAGCTGCGCTGGTGTGTAGCCAAACCTTGGGACGACGGCTTCACATGAGGAGTCTTTAATGCAACCAACGACCGAGGCGATGCGGTCGGAAATCTCTTCCAACTTGGCTCTATCCGCGCAGGCACTTTTTGCAAAGGACTGAGCACACAGTGTCGCCTCGATCTGGGCGCGCGACGGGCAAGATGCCGCAGTTCCGCTTGCCAGACAATCCTTCATGCCCCCAGCCTCCATCAACTGGACGAAGGCGGTATCCAGTGTCGTGCTGAGGCACGTTGCCGCAGCGGCTTGACGAAGGTTGAGAACACACGCGTCTCCGTCTTTGGCCCCAGCACACTGTGCGCCGGGTGCCATCGCGCCATCTGCGAGCACCCGTTGCGACAGACATTGCTTCGCTACCTCGAGGGGCTTTTGCAGAATCCCAATGGGGACGTGCGGGCCGATGCAATCGGACTCCAGCACACAGCGGGTCAACATCTTGGATGTTAAGACAATGCCCGAACAGCTTGACACCTGTTCGACGCTGATCTCCGGTTTTCCTGGGCGTTTCTGGTTGTCCCGAATCGCCTCTTGAACGCAGCGCTTGACGCGATCAGTTGGCGCTTCGAAAAGGCTCTCTCGCTCTAGAATCCGGGGTGCCGCGCCTATCGTCAAGACGTCAAAGTGAGGGGATTCGACCTTGTCGTGGGGGATCAGTGGCTTGAATGTCAGTATCTCTTGAACCGACCCGGTAGTCACCGTTGGGGGAATCGCATCGACCTGCCCAAACTCGTAGAGGCCCCGTCGCCTCGCTTCAAGAAGTGCTTCGGTCAACATCTTTTGGCTGGTCATCGCGGCCATAGTCAAATAGTAGACGCGACCATGCTGGAGCACCGCGAAGTGGACGCCTGGGAAGCGCGCCTGATAGTCGTTCAGCAGGATAAGGCTCTCGTCCGCCGAGGCCATGGGGCGATAGTGAATCACCGCACTCGCAGTTGACGTGTTTGGTGCGTACGCGCTGTGCCCAATCCCATCGAACGGCGCCAGTGGTGTGCGACGCGTGAGTTCAGCGACGTCGAAGTTTGGCGGATGCTTGAGCGGAACGACTAGCCCCATTTTCAGTAACGACGCGTAGGTCGGGATCAGCGTAAAGCTGGTCACCTCAGATGCCCGAACATCCGCGTTCCCGCTGAGTTTCAGACATTCGAGCACCTTGTTATAGTCGACCGTCGCCCGCAGATCGGTCAATGCCTGCTGCGCTTCTGGCAAAGTGGCGTAACTAGCGTTAGCTATTACGTACGGCACGGACACGCTTGCCATTGAGACGTTCTTAAAATGAAAGACGCCGACGGACATGAAGGGGTGCGTCTTGATCAGGCACTCGTACATGATGGCAGCGCCAGCCGGAGTCTGCGCGCCAAGAACCGGCACAAGATAGTGATGATCTTGTGGAAGACCAGGTGCCGGGTAAAAGATCGTGTTTCGCGCACCCGCCTGAACCGGCAAGAAGATGAGCGCAGCAATCCAGATCCGGAAGATCAAACGCAGAAGTCGCAGCCCAGCGCTCACAGCATGGTCCATGTCGGAGTACTCCTCGGTCACACCTCGGGCCGCTCGCCGTTCGCACATCGCGTGGGCGAGGAGGACGCGCTACGACGGACGCTGACGCGCGTCCGCGAGCGCGCCGGAGCGCCGCCGGCCTATGGAGGATCCATACCGAAAAAAGTGGCCTCTACAAAGTACTCGAGATTTTCCGCATTTTGCTGCGCCTCGACCGGAGAAGACTTGGCACGCTCTAGCGCAGCCTTGGTGCCATAGAGCGCTTGTTCTGGAGGATCAGCGGAGGCTCCGCTGATCATGAAGTGCGTGGTCTCGTGGACCAACGTCCCACCTTGCGAACTGTATCCGGTGGTACCGGCGGAGAAGAATGCACTACCCAAACGGACGGTGAATGGCTGGGATTTGTAGACCCAGGCATAGTCAGGGTCGGCGGTATCGCATAAGAACGAAGTTCCCCCGAGGAACGCCCAGGCCTTATTGAGCCGGTCCTTGACCGCCTGTTGTTGCTCTGAATTCACAACGCCCAGCCACAAGCTCAGCCGG
Organism: Burkholderia sp. Se-20373; assembly: GCF_017104705.1. Classification (NCBI taxonomy): domain Bacteria; kingdom Pseudomonadati; phylum Pseudomonadota; class Betaproteobacteria; order Burkholderiales; family Burkholderiaceae; genus Burkholderia; species Burkholderia sp. Se-20373. The sequence goes on from NZ_JAAGPH010000045.1 coordinate 52,710, forward strand.
TCAATCGCAATCGAGTCGCCAGCGTCCATAAGAGAGACGACCTTCTGCAGCATATCGCGGGCTGTCACGTTGGCCGCAGCGGCAGTTGCTGCCTGTTGGCCGTCGCAGGCGACGGGAGCGGCTGGCGCCGCACACGAACCTGCGAAGAAAGAGAAGGCGCACAGTATCCGAAGCAAGTCACTCATGGATCCTCTCTCGTCTGTAGCCGATCGCACAACAAAGTTGCCATGATCGCTGGTCCTGCGTCACTAAGTAGTTACACTCGTTCGGGCCCGATACATGTCGCTCCTATGACCTTACCCCGCCGAATACACCATTCGTAAGTTAGTGGGCTCGCCGTTTTTAGGTTGATGCAGTTGCCGGAATTGGTCCGGCGCCAGTTGCCCCAAGGCACTATGCGGGCGCACCGAGTTGTAGT
>NZ_JAAGPH010000046.1:0-51198 GCF_017104705.1 Burkholderia sp. Se-20373
GGGCGGTTCCGCGGCGGCGCCCGCCGTGCCGGCCAACCGCTGAGCGGAGCCGGCGCGCCTGTCCCCGCCGCGGGATCGGGCCGCACGCGGCAAGACCGGTCGAATGGGCCTGCGCGGGCGGTATAATCAACGTTTTTCCCGGTTGGCAGGCTTGTTTCAGGTAACCCGGAATTTTCCAGGCTACCCGGGCATGCTGCGGGTTACCCGGAAAATGCCCGGAAACCGCGAACAGGTCCGGCAACAGCGAACCTGCAGGTCCGCCGGGCAAGCACGATTTTCGATCCACTCCTGCGCGCGCGCCGTCGCGTCGCTTAAAGCCTAGTCCGAACCACACCATGCACGAGAGATACGTACCCGCCGACGTCGAAGCCGCCGCCCAGGGCGACTGGCGCGCAGCCGATGCCTACAAGACGAAGGAAGATTCGCAGAAGCCGAAGTTCTACTGCGTGTCGATGCTGCCGTACCCGTCCGGCAAGCTGCACATGGGTCACGTGCGCAACTACACGATCAACGACGTGATGTACCGCTATCTGCGGATGAACGGCTACAACACGCTGATGCCGATGGGCTGGGATGCGTTCGGGATGCCGGCCGAGAACGCCGCGATGGCGAACGGCGTGCCGCCCGCGAAGTGGACCTACGACAACATCGACTACATGAAGCGCCAGATGCAGTCGATGGGCCTCGCGATCGACTGGTCGCGCGAAATCGCGACGTGCAAGCCCGACTACTACAAGTGGAACCAGTGGCTGTTCCTGAAGATGCTCGAGAAGGGCATCGCGTACAAGAAGACGGGCACCGTGAACTGGGACCCGGTCGACCAGACCGTGCTCGCGAACGAGCAGGTGATCGATGGCCGCGGCTGGCGGTCGGGGGCGCTCGTCGAGAAGCGCGAGATCCCGATGTACTACCTGCGCATCACGCAGTACGCGGATGAGCTGCTGAACGACCTCGACGGCCTCGGCTGGCCCGAGCGCGTGAAGATCATGCAGCAGAACTGGATCGGCAAGAGCTTCGGCGTGAACTTCGGCTTCCCGTACGAACTCGACGGCGAGAAGAAGCTGCTGCGCGTGTTCACGACGCGTGCCGACACGATCATGGGCGTCACCTTCTGCGCGATCGCGGCCGAGCATCCGCTCGCCACGCGCCTCGCGCAGGACAAGCCCGAGCTGCTCGCGTTCATCGACGAATGCAAGCGCGGCGGCGTCGCCGAGGCTGACGTCGCAACGATGGAGAAGAAGGGCGTCGCGACGGGCTTCTCGGTCACGCACCCGCTGACCGGCGAGCCGGTCGAGGTGTGGATCGGCAACTACGTGCTGATGAGCTATGGCGAAGGCGCGGTGATGGGCGTGCCGGGCCACGACGAGCGCGATTTCGCATTCGCGAAGAAATACGACCTGCCGATCAAGCAGGTGATCTCTGCCGAAGGCCAGCAGTACTCGCTCGACGCCTGGCAGGAGTGGTACGGCGACAAGGACACCGCGGTCTGCGTGAACAGCGGCAAGTACGACGGCCTGCCCTATGCGCAAGCCGTCGACGCGGTCGCGGCCGACCTGAACGCCGGCGGCTTCGGCGACAAGCAGGTCACGTGGCGCCTGCGCGACTGGGGCGTGTCGCGCCAGCGCTACTGGGGCACGCCGATCCCGATCATCCACTGCCCGTCGTGCGGCGACGTGCCGGTGCCCGAGCAGGATCTGCCCGTCGTGCTGCCGGAAGACCTCGTACCGGACGGCTCGGGCAACCCGCTCGCGAAATCGGAAGCGTTCCTGAACTGCACGTGCCCGAAGTGCGGCGCGGCGGCCAAGCGCGAGACCGACACGATGGACACCTTCGTCGATTCGTCGTGGTACTTCTCGCGCTACACGGCGCCGGACGCCGAGACGATGGTCGACGCGCGCACCGACTACTGGATGCCGATGGACCAGTACATCGGCGGCATCGAGCACGCGATCCTGCACCTGCTGTATTCGCGTTTCTGGACCAAGGTGATGCGCGACCTCGGCCTCGTGAAGTTCGGCGAGCCGGCGAAGAACCTGCTCACGCAGGGCATGGTGCTGAACGAGACGTACTACCGCGAGGACGCATCGGGCAAGAAGACGTGGTACAACCCGCTCGACGTGACGGTCACGCACGACGACAAGGGCCGCCCGGTCGGCGCGACGCTGAACGCGGACGGCCAGCCGGTCGTGCTCGGCGGCATCGAGAAGATGTCGAAGTCGAAGAACAACGGTGTCGATCCGCAGCTGTTGATCGACCAGTACGGCGCGGATACCGCGCGCCTGTTCACGATGTTCGCCGCGCCGCCCGAGCAGCAGCTCGAGTGGTCGGGTGCGGGCGTCGAAGGCGCGAGCCGCTTCCTGCGCCGCGTGTGGAGCTTCGGCGCGACGAACCGCGAAGTGCTCGCTGCGCGCGCGGGCTTCGATGCGGCCGCGCTCGGCGACGCCGACAAGGCGCTGCGCCGCGAGATCTACAGCGTGCTGAAGCAGGCCGATTTCGACTACCAGCGCCTGCAGTACAACACGGTCGTGTCGGCTGCGATGAAGATGCTGAACGCGATCGACGGTGCGAAGGGCGCGACGCCCGGCGTGCTGCGTGAAACGTACGGCGTGCTGCTGCGCGTGCTGTACCCGGTCGTGCCGCACGTCACGTTCGAGCTGTGGAAGGCGCTCGGCTACGCGGACGAATTCGGCCCGCTGCTCGACGCACCGTGGCCGAAGGTCGACGAGGCCGCGCTCGAGCAGGCCGAGATCGAACTCGTGCTGCAGGTGAACGGCAAGGTGCGCGGCGCGCTGAAGGTGGCGAAGGACGCGAGCCGCGAGGCGATCGAAGCCGCGGCAGTGGCCGACGACGCGTTCGCGAAGTTCAGCGACGGCAAGCCGGCGAAGAAGATCGTCGTCGTGCCGGGCCGCCTCGTGAACATCGTCGTCTGACGGCCGCCGGCCATCGGACGTACCCAGAAGGAGCGAAGGTGATCCGCAGATCGTTTTTGATGCTCGCTGTCGGCAGCGCGGTTGCGCTGTCGGCATGCGGCTTCCAGTTGCGCGGCCAGCAGGACTACGCGTTCAAGCACCTGCTGATCGCCGGCGCGCCGGCGCCGGTCGAGGCGCGCCTTGTGCGCCTCGTCGAGGCCGGCAGCGACACGAAGATCGTCAAGTCGGCGGACGACGCCGACGCCGTGCTGACCATGTGGGAATCGCGTGGCCAGAACACGCTGACGCTCAACAAGTACGGTTCGGCGCAGGAATACGCGCTCTTCTATACGTTGCGTTATCAGTTGACGAGCAAGGACGGCACCGTGCTGATCCCGCCGAGCGTGATCGCGCTGAACCGCGCGATGACGTACAGCGATCAGTACACGAACGCGAAGGCGCAGGAAGCGGACCTCCTGTACGCCGACATGCAGAGCGACGCGGTCGACCAGCTGATGCGGCGTCTCGCGATCGTCCATTCGCTGACGCCGGCACCGGAAGACGTGGTACCGGGCGTCGCACCGCGCGCGCCGCTGCCGCCGCCGCCGCTCTGATCGACGGCGCACGTATCGATGCAACTGCGACTTGATGCGCTGGAGCCGCACCTCGCGAAGGGGTTGGCCGGGCTCTATACCGTCTACGGCGACGAGCCGCTGCTCGCGCAGGAAGCGTGCGACCGCATTCGTGCGGCCGCGCGCGCGGCCGGCTTCACCGAGCGTTCGGTGCATACGGTCGAGCGCGGCTTCGACTGGAGCGTGCTGCTCGGCGCGACCCAGGCGATGTCGCTGTTCGGCGAGCGCCAGCTGATCGAGCTGCGCATTCCGTCGGGCAAGCCCGGCAAGGAAGGCGCCGATGCGCTGAAGACGCTCGCGGCCACGCCGAACCCCGACGCGCTGATGCTCGTCACGCTGCCGCGTCTCGACGCGGCCACGCAGAAATCCGCGTGGTTCACCGCGCTGCAGAACGGCGGCGTCGCGCTGAAGATCGATCCGGTCGACCGCGCGCAGCTGCCGAACTGGATCGGCCAGCGCCTCGCGCTGCAGGGCCAGCGCGCCGCGCCCGGCGAGGACGGGCGGCGCGCGCTGCAGTTCATCGCCGAGCGCGTCGAAGGCAACCTGCTCGCCGCGCACCAGGAAATCCAGAAGCTCGGGCTGCTGTATCCGCAGGGTGCGCTGTCGTTCGAGCAGGTGCACGACGCGGTGCTGAACGTCGCGCGTTACGACGTCTTCAAGCTGAACGAAGCCATGCTCGCCGGCGACGCCGCGCGGCTCGCGCGGATGATCGACGGGTTGAAGGGCGAGGGCGAGGCGATCGTGCTCGTGATGTGGGCCGTCGTCGAGGAATTGCGCACGCTGTTGCGGATCAAGCGCGGCACGACGGCCGGCAAGCCGCTGGCAACGCTGCTGCGCGAGAACCGCGTATGGGGGCCGCGTGAGCGGCTGATCGGCCCCGCGCTGAATCGCGTGTCCGAAGCCGTGCTTGAGAAGGCGCTCGCGTTTGCCGCGAAGCTCGACCGTCAGGTCAAGGGGCTCACGGCCATCGCGCCGGGCCGCCGTACGCAGGACGAACCGCCTCCCGATCCGTGGGACGGGCTTTTCCAGCTCGCGATGACGGTGGCCGGTGCCCGCGGCGAGCGACCGCCGACCGCGGGGCGCGTGCGACGCTAAGTCCCGTTCGGGCCTTCAGCGCGCGCTGCGCAACCCGCTTACAATGTTTCGATAGTTGGCGCGGCCTTCCGGCCGCCGCCGCTCACGCTTCCCCACGAATTCATGCCGCCCCGCGCGGCGCGCTTCTCGAGTCACACGATGGATATCGATCAGTACATGACCGACCTGGGCCGTCGCGCCCGGCACGCTTCCCGCGCGATGGCGCGCGCCAGCACGGCGGCGAAGAACGCGGCGCTCGACGCCGTGGCGCGCGCGATCGAACGCGACGCACAGGTGCTGAAGGACGCGAATGCCCGCGATGTCGCCCGTGCCCGTGAAAAGGGGCTGGATGCCGCGTTCGTCGACCGCCTGACGCTGTCGGACAAGGCGCTGAAGACGATGGTCGAAGGCTTGCGCCAGGTGGCGTCGCTGGCCGATCCGATCGGCGAGATCGGCAACCTCAAGTACCGCCCGAGCGGCATCCAGGTCGGCCAGATGCGTGTGCCGCTCGGCGTGATCGGCATCATCTACGAATCGCGCCCGAACGTGACGATCGACGCGGCCGCGCTGTGCCTGAAGTCGGGCAACGCGACGATCCTGCGCGGCGGCTCCGAAGCGCTCGAATCGAACGCCGCGCTCGCGAAGCTGATCGGCGAAGGGCTCGAAGCCGCCGGCCTGCCGCAGGACGCGGTGCAGGTCGTCGCGACGGCCGATCGCGCGGCGGTCGGCAAGCTGATCACGATGACCGAATACGTCGACGTGATCGTGCCGCGCGGCGGCAAGAGCCTGATCGAGCGCCTGATCAACGAGGCGCGCGTGCCGATGATCAAGCACCTCGACGGCATCTGCCACGTGTACGTCGACGATCGTGCCGATCTCGCCAAGGCGCTGACCGTCTGCGACAACGCGAAGACACACCGCTACGGCACCTGCAACACGATGGAGACGCTGCTCGTCGCGAGCGGTGTCGCGGCGACGCTGCTGCCGCCGCTCGGCAAGCTGTATCGCGACAAGCAGGTCGAGCTGCGCGTCGATGCGGCCGCGCGCGCGGTGCTCGCCGATGCGGGCGTCGGCCCGCTCGTCGACGCCACCGAGGAAGATTGGCACACCGAGTATCTCGCGCCTGTGCTCGCGATCAAGGTCGTCGACGGCCTCGACGCCGCGGTCGAGCACATCAACCATTACGGCTCGCACCACACCGATGCGATCGTCACCGAGGATCACGACCGCGCGATGCGGTTCCTGCGCGAGGTCGATTCGGCGAGCGTGATGGTCAACGCATCGACACGCTTCGCGGACGGCTTCGAATTCGGCCTCGGCGCGGAAATCGGCATCTCGAACGACAAGCTGCACGCACGCGGCCCCGTCGGCCTGGAAGGGCTGACGTCGCTGAAGTACGTCGTGCTCGGACACGGCGAAGGCCGCCAGTAAACAGCGAGGCACACAATCGATGGCGATGCTCTGGGTCAAGACGTTCCATATCGTTCTGATCGCCGCGTGGTTTGCAGGGTTGTTCTACCTGCCGCGCATCTACGTGAACCTGGCCATGGAAACCGATCCGGCCGCCGTACGTCGCCTGCTGCTGATGGCGCGCAAGCTGTTCCGCTTCATGACGATGATCGCGGTGCCGGCGCTGGCCTGCGGGCTGTGGCTCTGGCTGTCGATCGGCATCGGGCAGGGGCAGGGCTGGATTCACGCGAAGGTGACGGTCGTGCTGCTGCTGATCGTCTATCACGCGTATTGCGGGTACCTGCTGCGAGTGTTCGAGCGTGGCGAGAACCGCCGCACCGACAAGTGGTATCGCGTGTTCAACGAGCTGCCGGTGCTCGGCATGCTCGCGGCGGTCGCGCTGGTCGTGATCAAGCCGTTTTGAGCGGCATGGCCGGCGAGGTTGCCGGCGCTGCCTGACGCGCAACGGCGCCCCGCGGGGCGCCGTTCGTCGTTTACGGTTTGTGCGCGCGGTCGGCGCGGCGTCTGCTCAATCCTTCGTGCCGTCGTCGATCCGGCGGCGCGTGATCGCCTCCTTCGCACGGCCGACCCGCTCCATCAGTGCGGGGCCGCGCGACAGCGCGACGCCGACCGCGAGGATGTCGCCGATCGCGAGATGCGACATCCGCGACGTCATCGGCGAGAACACGTCCGTTTCCTCCGCCACGTTCGACGCGAGACTCACCGTCGCGAGCTTCGCGAGCGGCGAATGGCTCTGCGTGATAGCGACGACTTTCGCGCCGCATGCGAGCGCGGAGCGTGCGGCGTCGACGATGTCACGCGTGCGGCCGGTGTTCGAGATCGCGACCACGACATCGTGCGCGCCGAGCAGCGCCGACGACATCGAGAACGTGTGCGGATCCGAATACGCGACGCTCGGCACGCCGAGCCGGAAGAACTTGTGCTGGATGTCCTGCGCGGCGATACCCGAGCCGCCGGCGCCGTAGAACTCGATCCGCGACGCGTTCGACAACAATCCGATCGCCTCGGCGACGCTGCCGGCGGACAGGCTGTTGCGCACTTCGATCAGTGCGCCGATCGTGCGGTCGAACACCTTGCCGATGATGCCGGGCGCCGGTTCGTCGGGCTCGACGTCGCGATAGACCGACGACACGCCCGGCGCGACGCTCTGCGCGAGCCGGATCTTGAATTCGCGAAAGCCGCTGCAGCCGAGCGCCTGGCAGAAGCGGGCGATCGTCGGCTGACTGACGCCCGCGCGCGTCGACAGCTCGGTCATCGCGAGGTCGAGCACCTCGCGCGGCGCGGCGAGGATGTAGTCGGCGAGCTTGCGCTCGGACGGGCGCAACTCGGTGCGGATCGCTTCGATGCGGGGCAGCATGGGACGGCAGGCAGAAATCGGGTTCGGATGAGCGAGTGTATCGCAATCGAATTGTAGAAAATCTACAAGAAAATACTAGCACTGGTGTAATGCTTTAGATGGAGATGATTAGGGTTTTCACTAGGTTTGGCCTTGCTGGTAGCGGGAATGGGGGTTGCGGGTCGATGAATTCGCATTGCGTGCTTGTAGTTTTTCTACTAGACTGGCTTCGTTCTGTCGACGCGTTCGACCGTCCCCACGATTCCAACCGCCGGTGTCGGCCGGCATACAGGAGCGCCCAGCATGACGTCGCTGCACCCCACTCTGGCGAAGGTCACCGAACGCGTGATCGCCCGCAGCCAATCGACCCGTTCCGCCTATCTGCAGCGCATCGACGGCGCGCAGGGCAAGTTCCCGGCACGCGGCGCGCTGTCGTGCGCGAACCTCGCGCACGGCTTCGCCGGCCTCGAGGGTAACGACAAGTTCTCGATCAAGGCGATCCGCGAGCCGAACATCGGCATCGTGTCCTCGTACAACGAGATGCTGTCCGCGCACGCGCCGTACAGGGATTTCCCCGAGATCATCAAGGCGGCCGCGCGCGAGAACGGCGGGGTCGCGCAGTTCGCGGGCGGCGTGCCGGCGATGTGCGACGGCGTCACGCAGGGCAACCCGGGGATGGAGCTGTCGCTGTTCTCGCGCGAGGCGATCGCGATGGGCACGGCGATCGCGCTCACGCACAACATGTTCGACGCGGCGCTCTGCCTTGGCATCTGCGACAAGATCGTGCCGGGCCTGCTGATCGGCGCGCTGCAGTTCGGCCACCTGCCGACGATCTTCGTGCCGGCCGGCCCGATGACGAGCGGCCTGTCGAACGACGACAAGGCGAAGATCCGCCAGCAGTTCGCGACCGGCCAGGTCGGCCGCGACGCGCTGCTCGAAGCGGAATCGGCCGCGTATCACGGCCACGGCACCTGCACGTTCTACGGCACCGCGAACAGCAACCAGATGCTGATGGAGCTGATGGGCCTGCACCTGCCGGGCTCGGCTTTCGTCCACCCGCACACACCGCTGCGCACCGCGCTGACGGCCGAGGCCGCGCGCCGCGTGCTCGACCTGACCGTCGAGCGCGGCCACTACACGCCGATCGGCCACGTGATCGACGAGAAGGCGATCGTCAACGGGATCGTCGCGCTGCTCGCGACGGGCGGCTCGACCAACCACACGCTGCACCTCGTCGCGATCGCGCGCGCGGCCGGCATCCTGATCGACTGGAACGATTTCGACGAACTGTCGGCGGTCGTGCCGCTGCTCGCGAAGATCTACCCGAACGGCAAGGCCGACGTCAACCATTTCCACGCGGCGGGCGGCGTGGCCTTCCTGGTCCGCAACCTGCTCGAAGGCGGGCTGCTGCACGAGGACGTGACGACGGTCGCCGGCAAGGGTCTCGCGCACTACACGAAGGAGCCGAAGCTGATCGACGGCAAGCTCGCTTGGGTCGACGGCGCGGCCGAGAGCCACGACACGAAGGTGCTGCGCGGCATCCGCGACCCGTTCCAGCCGGACGGCGGCCTGCGTCTGATGCAGGGCCGCCTCGGCCGCGGCGTGATCAAGATTTCGGCGGTCGCGCCCGAGCACCGCAAGGTGACGGCGCCCGCGATCGTGTTCGATTCGCAGGAAGCCGTGCAGGAAGCATTCGATCGCGGCGAGCTGAAGCGAGATTTCGTCGCGGTGGTGCGCTTCCAGGGCGCGCGCGCGAACGGGATGCCCGAGCTGCACCGTTTGACGCCGCTGCTCGGCGTGCTGCAGGATCAGGGCTTCCACGTCGCGCTGGTCACCGACGGCCGCATGTCGGGCGCGTCGGGCAAGGTGCCGGCCGTGATCCACGTGTCGCCGGAAGCGCTGCTCGCCGGCCCGCTCGGCAAGGTGAAGACGGGCGATACGCTCGTGATCGACGCGGAAGCCGGCGTGCTCGACATCGAGGTCGACGCCGCCGAGTGGCAGGCGCGCCCGGTCGCGCAGCCGCTGCACCAGGCCGAGAACGAAGTCGGTTTCGGGCGTGAACTGTTCGGCGTGTTCCGCGCGGCCGCCGCGCCGGCCGAGCAGGGCGCATCGGTTTTCGGCGCGCTGGTCGGCGAAACCGCCACCCACGTCGCCGCATGAATTTCAAGGAGCCAATTCAATGAAGACGATTGCTGAAATCGTGAAGCTGGGCCCGGTCATTCCGGTGCTCGCATTCGACTCGGTCGAGCAGGGCGAACACGTGTCGCGTGCACTGCACGCAGGCGGCGTGAAGGTGCTCGAGATCACGCTGCGCACGCCGGCCGGCCTGGAAGCGATCCAGCGCGCCAGCCAGCTCGCGGACGACATCGTCGTCGGCGTCGGCACGATCACGAAGCCCGAGCATTGCGAGCAGGCGAAGCGCGCGGGCGCGAAGTTCGGCGTGTCGCCGGGCCTGACGAAGGAGCTGCACCTCGCGTCCCTTGACGCGGGCCTGCCGCTGCTGCCGGGCGTGATGACGCCGAGCGACATCATCCAGGCGCTCGAATTCGGCTACGAGATCGTGAAGTTCTTCCCCGCGCAGCAGGCGGGCGGCGTGCCGATGCTGCAGGCGTTCCACGGCCCGTTCCCGGCGCTGAAGTTCTGCCCGACCGGCGGCATCACCGTCGAAACCGCGCCGAATTTCCTGAAACTGCCGAACGTCGTGTGCGTCGGCGGCTCGTGGCTCACGCCGAAAGCCGCGCTCGCCGCGCAGGACTGGGCCGAAGTCACGCGCCTCGCGCAAGCCGCGAGCCAGCTTCCCCGTTAAGACTTGTACGAGATGACGGTTCAGCCCTCGGAAAGCGAGCCTTAGTGCTTGTTTTACCGAGGGTTTTTGCTGATGGAACCGGTTCTATCCGTGGGCCGTAAAGATAAGTAAAATTCAGCGTCCTGACGGGGTGGGTACCCCCCGTGTTTCGGAGACCTGCATAGCCGGGCATACTCGCAACAACTCGCCCGGTTCGAACAATTCTAGGAGGAGTGCCACATGGGGGCTGTCCAAGGCAGCATGCTGCTCGTATTCACGCTGATCGCGATTGCCGCGCTGATCCTGATGATCGCGCGCTACAAGATCTACCCGTTCCTGGTGCTGATCATCGTTTCGCTCGGCCTCGGCCTGGTCGTCGGCATGCCGATGGACAAGATCGTCAAGTCGTTCGAGACGGGCACCGGCGGTACGCTTGGCCACATCGCGATCGTCGTCGGCCTCGGCACGATGCTCGGCAAGATGATGGCCGAATCGGGCGGCGCCGAACGGATCGCGACCACGCTGATCGACTGGTTCGGTGAAAAGAACATCCACTGGGCGATGATGTTCGTCGCGATCATCGTCGGCCTGCCGGTGTTCTTCGAAGTCGGCTTCGTGCTGCTGATCCCGATCGCGTTCAACGTCGCGAAGCGCACCGGCAAGTCGCTGCTCGTCGTCGGCCTGCCGATGGTGGCCGGCCTGTCCGTCGTGCACGGGCTGATCCCGCCGCACCCGGCCGCGCTGCTGGCCGTTCAGCAATACGGCGCCGATATCGGCAAGACGATCGCGTTCGGCCTGATCGTCGGCGTGCCGACCGCGATCATCGCGGGCCCGCTGTTCGCGCTGACGATCTCGAAGTTCGTGAAGCTGCCGGAAAACAACCCGCTCGCCGCGCAGTTCGTCGACTCGCGCGCGAACGGTGAAAAGCGCGAACTGCCGAGCTTCGGCATCACGCTGTTCACGATCCTGCTGCCCGTCGTGCTGATGCTCGTCGGCAGCTGGGCCGACCTGGTGTTCACGCCGAAGTCGCTGCCGAACAACCTGCTGCGCTTCGCCGGTAACTCGGACGTCGCGCTGCTGATCGCCGTGCTCGTGAGCTTCTTCACGTTCGGCAAGCTGCAGGGCTTCAACCGCGACCAGATCCAGAAATTCTGCGGCGAGTGCCTGGCACCGATCGCGGGCATCACGCTGATCGTCGGCGCGGGTGGCGGCTTCGGCGGCGTCCTGCGCGACAGCGGGATTTCGCAGCAGATCGTCGAAACGGCGAAGCACGCGCACCTGTCGCCGCTGCTGCTTGGCTGGTTCGTCGCCGCGCTGATGCGTCTCGCGACGGGTTCGGCGACGGTCGCGATGACGACGGCCTGCGGCATCGTCGCGCCGATCGCGGCGGCGGCCGGCACGACGGTCAGCCCGGAACTGCTGGTGCTCGCCACGGGCTCGGGCTCGCTGATCTTCTCGCACGTGAACGACGGCGGCTTCTGGCTGATCAAGGAATACTTCGGGATGACGGTCGGTCAGACGTTCAAGACCTGGTCGTTGCTCGAAACGATCATCTCGGTGCTCGGCCTCGGCTTTACACTGCTGCTGAGCATGGTTCTGTAACAAGGGGTAGTCAATGATTCTGATCGCAATGGGCGTGTCGGGCGCCGGCAAGTCGCTGATCGGCGAAATGCTGGCGGAACGCCTGTCGTGCAGCTATACCGATGGCGACGCGTTTCACAGCGCGGCGAACAAGGAAAAGATGCACAACGGCATTCCGCTGACCGATGACGACCGCTGGCCGTGGCTGCGCACGATCCGCGCGGCCATCGAGGAAAAGCAGCGTGCCGGTGAGACGGCCGTGTTCACGTGCTCGTCGCTGAAGCGGTCGTACCGCGACGTGCTGCGTGGCACCGACACCGACGTGCGGTTCGTGTATCTGAAGGGTTCGTTCGAGGTGTTGCACGAGCGTCTGAAGAGCCGCACCGGCCATTTCTTCGATCCGTCGCTGCTGAAGAGCCAGCTCGACACGCTCGAGGAGCCGGGCCCGGACGAAGCGATCGAGGTCAGCATCGAGCTGACGCCCGAGCAGATCGTCGATCAGGTCATGCTGAAGATCGGCATCGCGCAGCAGCACTGAGCGCGGTTCGCGGCAATCGTCATGAAAAAGGCGCCTTCGGGCGCCTTTTTCGTTGGCGGCGCGCAGGCCGGCGTCAGGCCGCGTGCGCCTGCTTCGCGATGCCGTCGAGCAGCACGTCGAGCATCGTGTCGTGCACGGCTGCCGGATCGAGCTGCGCATAGAGCGGGGCGGCGGCCTTGACGAGCGGATGCGCGGCGTCGGACAGCGCTTCCATTTCCGCGAGCTCGACATCGTTCGCGGCGCGCGTGAGGCCGCCGGCTTCCGCAGCGGCCAGGCCGATCACGCTCGCATACCAGCCGACGCACACCGACGGCAGCGCCGCGCGCGGGATGCCGGCATCGGCCAGCGCGCGATGCACGGCCTCGATGTGCGCGAGATCGGCCGGCCCGGTACTCATGTGCCGCTGCAGCAGCGCGAACGCGGCCGGGTAGCGCAGCGCGAGCGCGCGGTACTGGCGTGCGAGGTCGCGTAGCCGTTCGCGCCACGGCAGCGCAGTGTCGACCGGCACGAGCGAGCGCGACAGCGCGTTCGCGATCGCGCGGCTCAGGCCTTCCTTCGACTTGAAGTGATACAGCACGCTCATCGGGTCGCAGCCAACCGACTGCGCGAGCTTGCGCACGCTGAACGCGGCTTCGCCGACGTCTTCGAGCAGCGCGAGTGCGGCCGCGACGATCGCATCCTTGTCGAGGCCGCGCGGGCCTTGGGCGGGTTTGTGTTTCATCGATGCGGGCTGGCGGGCCGGTGCGGCACCGGCTGTAAACTTGACGAAAGCTTATTCTACACTGCAGAATTATTTCTGCGGTGTAGAAATTGGGTGTCCCGGCACCTTTCAATACGTGCTTTCGCACAGTCCGGGATCCAGGCAGACGCGAGCGTGTCTGCCGTCAACACGGGCCAGCGCGCCCTTTATCTCGTTGACACCCAAGTGGAACCGGCTGCCCCACCCGCGACGCCCCGATGCAACGGGGCGCATCGACAGGCGGCTCAAGACCATGCAAGTGCAATCATGACTTTCAACAATCCATCCCTGATCCAGGGCGAATCGCGTTTCGAACCAACGCAACTGAACATCGAAAAAGACAACTGGAACTGGTGCGACCCGGCCCGCTACGACGGCGAGCACCCGGCGAACTGGTACGAGGCGTCGCTGTCGCGCCACGCGAACAGCGCGTCGCTCGCGCACGATGCCGTCTGCGACGTGCTCGTGATCGGCGCGGGCCTGCTCGGCGCGTCGGCCGCGCTGCATCTCGCGGAAGCGGGTGTCGACACGATCCTCGTCGACAAGCACCACGTCGGCTCGGCCGCATCGGGCCGCAACGGCGGGCAACTGACGCCCGGCCTCGCGCGCTGGGAAGCCGCCGACATGATCGACTACCTGTCGCACGACGACGCGAAGCGGCTGTGGCGCTTCGCATCGGCCGAATCGATGGACCTGATCGATGCGATCGGCGCACGTTACGCGCTCGAGTTCGACCGCAAGCGCGGCCACATTACGGCGGCGGTGCACCCGGGCCACATGAGCGCGCTGCTGGACGGCGCGGATGCGCGCCGTCATCTCGGCGACGCGGGCGTGACGCTCGTCGGCCGCCATCAGCTGGATGACGAATACGTGCGCTCGGGGCTGTATCACGGCGCGGCGATCGACGCGATCGGCGGGCAGATTCATCCGCTCGCGCTGGTGCGCGGCCTCGTGCACGGCTTCCGGCTGAACGGCGGCGCGCTGTTCGAGGGCACCGAGGTGCTCGAGCTCGACGAGACGCCGGAAGGCGTCGTCGCGACGACGCCGGGCGGCACGATCACCGCGCGCCGCGGCGTGGTGCTCGCGCTGCACAACACGACGTTCCGGCTGCTCGACGACGGCGCGGCGACCACGGTGCCGTTCTTTACCTACGTGAGCGTGACGGCGCCGCTCGACGTCGACGTCGCGACGCTGATGCCGGCCGGCATGCCGGTGTACGACACGCAGTTCCAGATCGACTATTACCGGCCGATCCGCGGCAACCGCCTGCTGTTCGGCGGGCAGGGCACCGGCACGTGCTGGGCGCAGCCCGACGTGAACGCGTACCTGCTGACGCGGCTGAACACGGTGTTCCCGCAGCATGACGGCCGGTTCGCGCTCGACTACTGCTGGAGCGGCGTCAGCGACTTCACGCTGAACGGCGCGACCGACAGCCGCAAGACCGACGGCCGTGTGCCGATGTACATGGTGCAGGGCTGGAGCGGCCACGGCGTCGCGCAGACGGTGCGGATCGGCAAGGCGATCTGTGACGATTTCGTCGGCCGTAACGACGATTTCTCGATGCTGACCGGCATCGACCATCGCGCGATTCCGCTCGGCCGCCAGTTGTCGCCGATCGCGATTCCCGCGGCGAAGGCCGCGATGAGCGTGATGAGCGCGCTCAATCCGGGGCGGATGATCTCGTTCTGATGCTGCCGCGCAGGCAACGAAAAAGCCCGATGCGATTGCTCGCATCGGGCTTTTTTACGTGCGCAGACGGCGGCGCTTACGCGATCCGCTTCGCGAGTTCGACGGCCTTGCCGATGTACGATGCCGGCGTCATCGCGAGCAGGAGATCCTTCGCCTCTTGCGGAATCGCGAGCGTGCCGACGAACTCCTGCAGCGCTTCGCGCGTGATGCCCTTGCCGCGCGTCAGTTCCTTCAGCTGCTCGTACGGGTTCTCGATGCCGTAGCGGCGCATCACCGTCTGCACCGGCTCGGCGAGCACTTCCCAGCAGTTGTCGAGGTCTTCGTTCAGGCGCTGCGGGTTCACTTCGAGCTTGTCGAGGCCGCGGATCAGCGAGTCGTACGCGAGCAGCGAGTAGCCGAGCGCGACGCCCATGTTGCGCAGCACCGTCGAGTCGGTCAGGTCGCGCTGCCAGCGCGACACCGGCAGCTTGTCGGCGAGGTGGCGCAGCGTCGCGTTCGCGAGGCCGAGGTTACCTTCCGAGTTCTCGAAGTCGATCGGGTTGACCTTGTGCGGCATCGTCGACGAGCCGATTTCACCGGCTTTCGTCTTCTGCTTGAAGTAACCGACCGAGATGTAGCCCCACACGTCGCGGTCGAGGTCGAGCAGGATCGTGTTCGCGCGCGCCACGGCGTCGAACAGCTCGGCCATGTAGTCGTGCGGCTCGATCTGGATCGTGTACGGGTTGAACGTGAGCTTCAGGCGGTTCTCGATCACGTCGCGCGAAAACGCTTCCCAGTCGAATTCCGGATACGCCGACAGGTGCGCGTTGAAGTTGCCGACCGCGCCGTTCATCTTGCCGAGGATCTCGACCTTCTCGATGCGCGTGATCGCACGGGCGAGGCGGGCCGCGACGTTCGCGAGTTCCTTGCCGAGCGTCGTCGGGCTGGCCGGCTGGCCGTGCGTGCGCGACAGCATCGGCTGCTCGGCGTGCGCGTGCGCGAGTGCGACGAGGCGCTGGTAGACCGTGCGCAGCGCCGGCAGGATCACGTGTTCGCGCGCGCCGGCGAGCATCATGCCGTGCGACGTGTTGTTGATGTCTTCCGACGTGCACGCGAAGTGGATGAATTCGCTGGCCTTTTCGAGTTCTTCCTGGCCCTTCACCGATTCCTTCAGCCAGTATTCGACGGCCTTCACGTCGTGGTTCGTCACGCGCTCGATGTCCTTGATGCGGGCGGCGTCGTGCGCGGTGAAGCGCTCGGCGAGCTGCAGCAGGAACTGTTCCGACGCATCGGAGAAGCGCGGGACTTCCGCGAAGCCGGCGCGCGACAGCGCGATCAGCCAGTGCACCTCGACGGTGACGCGGTGGCGCATGAAGGCGGCTTCGGAGAGCCAGTCGCGCAGCGCTTCGGTCTTGCTGGCGTAGCGGCCGTCGATGGGCGAAAGCGCGGTGAGGGCGAAAAGCGTATCGGGACGAGTGTCGGACATGATCGGGCGGGCCTTGGGGCCGGGTCGAGCGAGGGGAGGGAGAATCGGGCATTTTACCATTGGCGCGGGACGATCCCGGCTGAGCGCGGCCGGCGGGCGCTGCCGCGTACCGATACCGCGCCGGCGCCCGTTCGCGGCGGGGCGCCGGGCCGCTTGACGTACCGCCGGCCGGGCCCGCCCGCCGGTAGAATGCAGGCTTCTTCCCGACCGCCGCCCGCCGCGCCCGCCTGCATGGAACTGAAATGGCTCGAAGACTTCGTTTCGCTCGCGGAAACGCGCAGCTTTAGCCGGTCCGCCGAGCTGCGGCACGTGTCGCAGCCGGCGTTTTCGCGGCGCATCCAGGCGCTCGAGGCATGGCTCGCGACCGAACTGATCGATCGTTCGGTCTATCCGACGCGGCTCACGCAGGCCGGGCAGATCTTCTACGAACAGGCGCTGACGATGCTGTCGCAGGCGCACGAGGCGCGCACGCTGCTGCGCGGCCACGTCGGCGCGCTGGTGCCGACGATCGAGTTCGCGGTGCCGCATACGCTGTCGCTCACGTATTTCCCGCGCTGGCTGCAGCGGATCGAGGCGAAGATGGGCCAGGTCCACACGCGGCTGCGCGCGCTGAACGTGCACGACGCGGTGCTGTCGCTCGTCGAGGGCGGCTGCGATCTCGTGATGGGCTACCACCACCCGAGCCATCCGGTCGCGCTCGACCCGGCGCGCTACGACATGCTGATCCTCGGCAGCGAGCCGATCAGCCCGTTCTCGGCGCCGGGCCGCGCGGGACGGCCGCGCTATACGCTGCCCGGCACCGCCGACGCGCGCGTGCCGTACCTGTCCTATACACCGAACGCGTATCTCGGCCGGATGACGGAAGTCATCGTCGCGAATGCGACGACACCGCTGTTCCTCGATCGCGTCTACGAGACCGACATGGCCGAAGGGCTGAAGGCGATGGCGCTCGCGGGCCACGGGGTCGCGTTCCTGCCGCACAGCGCGGTCGAGGATGCGGTCGCGGGCGGCCGCCTGATCCGGCTCGACCGGTCGGTGCGCGGCGGCGCGTTCCCGTTCACCCTGACCATGGAGATCCGGCTGTACTGCGACAAGCTCGCGCTGCAGGGCGACGATCCGCGGCAGAGGCTCGTGCGTGCGCTGTGGGACGTCGTGCGCGACGAACTGCGCGAAACCGCGGGCTAACCGTGGGCGGTTAACCGCCGGCCTCCTGTCGTCGAGCTTGCGATGCCTGTCGGGCGGCTGTTCGGCGGCCGTCCCGCCTCCAGGAAACACGATTTTTCGTGCACGCGATGCACGTTCGATCGCGGGCGTTCTTGCGCAAATCGACCGCGGATTTGCGAAAAATCGCGATCATGCAAGAAACGCATAATCGAATAAGCAAACGGCATTGGATAAAAAAAACGGGTTTTTCGACAATGTGCGCACCTGTTGACCGTTGGAGCATCCATGTCTTCGCAATTGCAGTCCATCCCGTCCTACCTGCACGCCGACGATCTCGGCCCGTGGGGCAACTACCTTCAGCAAGTCGATCGCGTCGCGCCGTACCTCGGCTCGCTGTCGCGCTGGCTCGAAACGCTGAAGCGCCCGAAGCGCATCCTGATCGTCGACTGCCCGATCGAGCTCGATAACGGTACCGTCGCGCACTTCGAAGGCTATCGCGTGCAGCACAACGTGTCGCGCGGCCCGGGCAAGGGCGGCGTGCGTTACCACCAGGACGTGACGCTGTCGGAAGTGATGGCACTGTCCGCATGGATGTCGGTCAAGAACGCGGCCGTGAACGTGCCGTACGGCGGCGCGAAGGGCGGTATCCGCGTCGACCCGCGCAAGCTGTCGCGTGGTGAGCTCGAGCGCGTGACGCGCCGCTACACCAGCGAAATCGGCATCATCATCGGCCCGAACACCGACATTCCGGCGCCGGACGTCAACACCAACGAACAGGTGATGGCGTGGATGATGGACACGTACTCGATGAACCAGGGCCAGACGTCGACCGGCGTCGTGACCGGCAAGCCGATCGCACTCGGCGGTTCGCTCGGCCGCAAGGAAGCAACGGGCCGCGGCGTGTTCGTCGTCGGCAGCGAAGCGGCGAAGAAGAAGGGCCTCGAGATCGAAGGCGCACGCATCGCGGTGCAGGGCTTCGGCAACGTCGGCGGCATCGCGGCGAAGCTGTTCCAGGAAGCGGGTGCAAAGGTGATCGCGGTGCAGGATCACACGGGCACGATCTACCAGCCGGCCGGTCTGGATTCGAACAAGCTGCTCGACCACGTCGCACGCACGGGCGGCGTCGCGGGCTTCGAAGGCGCGGAGCCGATGCCGAATGACGAGTTCTGGACCGTCGAAACCGACATCCTGATCCCGGCGGCACTGGAAAACCAGATCACCGAGAAGAACGCAGGGAAGATCCGCACGAAGATCATCGTCGAAGGCGCGAACGGCCCGACGACGACGGCGGCGGACGACATCCTGACCGCGAACGGCGTGCTGGTGATCCCGGACGTGATCGCGAACGCGGGCGGCGTGACCGTGTCGTACTTCGAATGGGTGCAGGATTTCTCGAGCTTCTTCTGGACGGAAGACGAGATCAACCACCGTCTCGAACGCGTGATGCGCGAAGCGTTCTCCGGCGTGTGGGCGGTCGCGGAAGAGCACAAGGTGTCGGTGCGCACCGCGGCGTTCATCGTTGCGTGCAAGCGCATCCTGATGGCGCGCGAAATGCGCGGCCTCTACCCCTGATCCGCGGTTGCCGATTTCGGATCGGTTGACTACGATCAATCCATGACGCAATCCATCCGGTTGCGTGCATGAACCCTCGCGGGCGGTGCCGAATCCGGCATCGCCCGCGCGCGCATTCAGGCGCCGGAAGGGGCGCCCGAAGCCGGGAGGAAGGCTTCGCGCAGCGCGATTCGTAGTGCGGTAAACAACCAGTACTTTCAAAAATATTACTTTGATACACTGGCGCGGGTTTTAGCCAAGGAGATGACCAAAATGAAATACCAAAAGGCAGTCCTGATGTTCGCGGCGCTTTGCGCGTTCGCAAGTGGCGCGCATGCTCAGGAGACGGGCACGCTGAAGAAGATCAAGGACACGGGCGTGATCGCGCTGGGGCATCGCGAATCGTCGATTCCGTTCTCCTACTACGACCAGAACCAGCAAGTGGTCGGCTATTCGCGCGAATTCCAGCTGAAGGTGGTCGACGCGGTGAAGAAGAAGCTGAACCTGCCGAACCTGCAGGTGAAGAACATTCCGGTCACGTCGCAGAACCGCATCCCGCTCGTGCAGAACGGCACGGTCGACATCGAGTGCGGCTCGACCACCAACAACGTCGAGCGCCAGCAACAGGCTGCGTTCTCCGACACGATCTTCGTGATCGGCACGCGCCTGATGACGAAGAAGGATTCGGGCGTCAAGGATTTCGCCGACCTGAAGGGCAAGACGGTCGTGACCACCGCCGGCACGACGTCGGAGCGCCTGCTGCGCAAGATGAACAACGACAAGCAGCTCGGCATGAACATCATCAGCGCGAAGGATCACGGCGATTCGTTCAATACGCTGGAATCGGGCCGCGCGGTGGCGTTCATGATGGATGACGCGCTGCTCGCGGGCGAACGCGCGAAGGCGAAGCAGCCGGGCGAGTGGGTGATCGTCGGCACGCCGCAATCGGAAGAAGCGTACGGCTGCATGATGCGCAAGGGCGATGCAGACTTCAAGAAGGTCGTCGACGACGCGATCTCGCAAGTCGAGAAGTCGGGCGAAGCCGCGAAGATCTACGCGAAGTGGTTCGAGAACCCGATCCCGCCGAAGGGGCTGAACCTGAACTTCCCGCTGTCCGATTCGATGAAGAAGCTGTACGCGAACCCGAACGACAAGGCGCTCGACTGACCGCACGGCCGTTGATGCAGAAATGACGCTAATGAGACGGAAGAGGCCCCGCTTCTTCCGTCTCTTTTTGCTGGAGTCTTGCCCATGTCTTACCACTGGAACTGGGGCATCTTCCTGAGCCCCGTATCGACCGGCGAGCCGACGACTTATTTCGGATGGCTGATGTCCGGCTTCTGGGTGACCATCGAAGTGTCGCTCGTCGCCTGGGTCATCGCGCTGATCGTCGGTTCGCTGTTCGGCGTGCTGCGCACCGTGCCGAACAAATGGCTGTCCGCGATCGGCACCCTGTACGTGTCGATCTTCCGGAACATTCCGCTGATCGTGCAGTTCTTCGTCTGGTATCTCGTGATACCGGAGCTGCTGCCCGCATCGATCGGCACCTGGATCAAGCAGTTGCCGCCCGCCACGCAGTTCTTTACCGCGTCGATCATCTGTCTCGGCCTGTTCACGGGCGCGCGCGTGTGCGAACAGGTGCGCTCGGGGATCAACGCGCTGCCGAAGGGCCAGCGCGCCGCCGGCCTCGCGATGGGTTTCACGCAATGGCAGACGTACCGCTACGTGCTGCTGCCCGTTGCGTACCGGATCATCGTGCCGCCGCTCACGTCGGAATTCCTGAACATCTTCAAGAACTCCGCCGTCGCGTCGACGATCGGCCTGCTCGACCTGTCCGCGCAGGCGCGCCAGCTCGTCGACTACACCGCGCAGACGTATGAGTCGTTCATCGCGGTGACGCTCGCCTACGTGATCATCAACCTCGTCGTGATGGCGTTCATGCGCTGGATCGAAGGCCGTACGCGGCTGCCCGGCTATATCGGAGGCAAGTGATGCATCAGTTCGACTGGAGTAGTATTCCCGGCGCGCTGCCGACGCTGTGGACGGGGGCGGTCGTCACGTTCCAGATCACGCTGATCGCGATCGTGGTCGGGATCGTCTGGGGCACGCTGCTGGCGCTGATGCGGCTGTCGGGCGTGACGCCGCTCGCGTGGTTCGCGAAAGCGTACGTGACGGTGTTCCGCTCGATCCCGCTCGTGATGGTGCTGCTGTGGTTCTTCCTGATCGTGCCGCAGCTGCTGCAGGGCGTGCTCGGGTTGTCGCCGACGATCGACATCCGTCTCGCCTCGGCGATGGTCGCGTTCTCGCTGTTCGAAGCCGCGTATTATTCCGAGATCATCCGCGCCGGCATCCAGGCGGTGCCGCGCGGGCAGGTGAACGCCGCGTTCGCGCTCGGCATGAACTACGCGCAGGCGATGCGCCTCGTGATCCTGCCGCAGGCGTTCCGCGCGATGGTGCCGCTGCTGCTCACGCAGGCGATCGTCCTGTTCCAGGATACGTCGCTCGTGTACGTGATCAGTCTCGCGGACTTCTTCCGCACGGCGGCCAACATCGGCGATCGCGACGGCACGACCGTCGAGATGGTCCTGTTCGCCGGCGCATGCTATTTCGTGATTTGCTCGTTGGCGTCTGCACTCGTCAAGGGTCTCCAGAAAAAGGTCACAAGATGATTTCCATCAAGAACGTTTCGAAGTGGTACGGCCAGTTTCAGGTTCTCACCGACTGCACGACCGAGGTCAAGAAAGGCGAAGTGGTCGTCGTGTGCGGCCCGTCGGGTTCGGGTAAATCCACGCTGATCAAGACCGTGAACGGCCTCGAGCCGTTCCAGCAGGGCGAGATCCTCGTGAACGGCCAGTCGGTCGGCGACAAGAAGACGAACCTGTCGAAGCTGCGCTCGAAGGTCGGGATGGTGTTCCAGCATTTCGAGCTGTTCCCGCACCTGTCGATCACCGAGAACCTGACGCTCGCGCAGGTCAAGGTGCTCGGCCGCGGCAAGGACGAGGCGAACGAGAAGGGCATGAAGCTGCTCGATCGCGTCGGCCTGAAGGCGCATGCGCACAAGTTCCCGGGCCAGCTGTCGGGCGGCCAGCAGCAGCGTGTCGCGATCGCGCGTGCGTTGTCGATGGATCCGATCGCGATGCTGTTCGACGAGCCGACGTCCGCGCTCGACCCGGAGATGATCAACGAAGTGCTCGACGTGATGGTCGAACTCGCGCAGGAAGGGATGACGATGATGGTCGTCACGCACGAGATGGGCTTCGCGAAGAAGGTCGCCCATCGCGTGATCTTCATGGACAAGGGCGCGATCGTCGAGGACGACCGCAAGGACGATTTCTTCTCGAATCCGAAATCGGAGCGCGCGAAGGACTTCCTCGCGAAGATCCTGCACTGAGCGTTCGCGCGCGTCGGCGCTGCCGATGCGCCGATACGAAAACCGCCCTGCCGAGCGCCGGGCGGTTTTTTTTCGTCCGCCGTGACGCGGGTGAGCGCCGTTACCAGCTGTAGCGGTAGCCGACCTGCCCGACGATGCCGCGCCGGTAGTCGCCGCCGATGTTGCGCGCGATCTTCGCGTTCGCGTACAGCTCGCCCGACTTGCCGAAGCCCGCGGTCACGCCGACGCCGAGTTCGTACCACGTGCGGCCGAGATGCGTCGCGAACGGCGTACCGCCGACGACGGTCTGGCCGGGCGACAGGAAGTCGTGCAGCACGTCGGCCGTGAAGTACGGCGTGGCGGCGCCGCCGCCCGAATCCGACTGGAGGTTCGGCCGGAAGATGCGCACGCCGACGCGGCCGCGCAGCGCGTTCGTCGTCGTACCCGATACCGCCGAGACGTTGTCGTTGAACCCGTTCAGCTTCAGGTACTGGTACATCAGCTGCGCCTGCGGCTCGACCGCGACCGGCAGCGCGCCGATCGCGAACGGCTTGCCGACTTCCTGCGACAGCGCGATGCCGAAGCCGTTCTGCGACGCCTCGTTGCCATAGCTGTCGCGGTAGCGGTTGCCGTAGTGCGTGACCTGCCCGACGCTGTCGAAGTACGTGCCGTCGGACAGGTACTTCGTCCAGTAGCCGCCGATGCTCTGCGCATGCATCTCGACCGAACCCGTCGACGTCGACAGGTTGGCCGTATCGGCGCGCGCCATGTCGCTGAAGCTTGCGTTCGACACGCCGATGCTGGCCGTCACGCCCGCATGCGTGCTGTCGCCGCCGTTCGGTGCCTGGTCGAGCGTCCAGTCCTTGCCGAACTGCGCGAAGAACGTCCGCTCGTCGGCCGCGAAGCGCCCCGCGTTCGCGTCGAGGCTCTGGCCGCCGATGCGCCCCCACACGCCGTCACGATTGCCCGGCTGCTGCTTTTCGAGGTTGTAGATGTCGCCGACACGCTCGTGCAGTTTGCCGAGCGTGGAGAAGCCGTAGTCGGCGTTGAGCAGCGGCGTGAGGGCATAGCCCGAGACCCCGGGGCGATACGCGAGCGTGCCGCCGTTGCCATTCCCGTTGTTGCCGCCGTCACCGCCGCCGGACGGGTGGATCGGGTCACCGGGGTCCGACGGATCGAGTTGCGACCGCAGGTACCAGCCGTTCGCGTCGGCTTGCCCGCCGCGATAGAGCCGGTATTCGTACGCACCCGCCTGCACGGGGCCCGCGAGCTGGAACGCCGATGCGGTGGTCGTGCCGCCGTTGGCCGTGACGACCACCGGAATCCCGTCGCCCTTTGTCTGCGCGCCGGTGCCGGCCGTGTTGGCGATCTTCAGGCCCGTCGTGCCGCTCGCGGCGCCGCCGTTCACGATCACCCGATCGGTCGGCGACGCGTCGGCGCCGAGGAACGTATTGAGCGCGATCGTGCCGCCGTTGCCGACGTAGCTGCCGGTCGTCAGCGTCTTGTAGCTGCCTGCGAGCGTCGGCGAACCGGTCGGTGCGGCGAATGCGACGAGGCCCGCGTTGTTCAGGCTGCTCAGCACCGAGCTGCCCGTCATGCGCCACGTGCTGGTGTTGTCGACGGTCAGTGCGACCGGATCGATCTTGCCGGTCAGCGTCGTGCCGTTCGCGAGGAACACGTTGCCGGTGCTCGAAGCGTCGGAGACGATGTCGCCGGCCAGAGTCACGGCCGAAGCGGTGAAGGTGGCGTGGCTGCCGGTCGACAGGTCGAGCAGCGTGCCGTTGCCGGCCGTCACGACCGTGCCGTTGCGCACGGCGATGTCGGCCGTGCCGCCGCGCACGGCGAAGGCCGGCCCGGTGGCGGACGTGACGCTGCCGCCATCGACGAGCACCGAACTCGTCGCGCCGTTTGCGAGCGTATCGGACGTCAGCACGCCGGCCGCCGCACCCTTGAGCGTCGTGCCGGTCAGCGCGAGGACGCCGCCGCTGTCGGCGGTGGCGCCGTTGCCGGCGGCGCTGGCGATCGTCGAGCCTGTATCGCCGATGCGGCCGCCGTTTTGCGCGACGAGGCCGTCGGACGTCGCGCCCGATGTGGTGATCTTCGCGCCCGACAGCAGCGCGGTCGCGCCGCCGGTCGTCACGATCGCGGCCGAACCCGCGCCGGTCGTCGCGACGGTCGTACCGTTGGCCGCCAGCGTCGAATCCGCCCCCGACACGAAGAAGCCGCGTGCGTTGTCGCCGCTGGTCCGGACGACGGTCGCCGCATCGGTCGCGATGCGCGCGCCGGCCCCCGTCGACGACAGGCCGTCGGCGCCACTGCCGGTCGTGCCGATCTGCGTGCCGGCCAGCGCGAGCGTCGCGTTCGTCCCCTGGTTGTCGATCCCCTTGCCCGAGCCGCCGACCGCGATCGATGTCGCGCCGGCCGCGAGCCCGCCGCTGGTGACGGTCGAGTCGATCAGCACGCCGTCGGCGCTGCCGTTCGAGATCACGGTGCCGGCGCCCGACAGCGCGACCGATGCGCCGGTGCCCGTCAGGTGGACGCCCGCGATGCCGTCGTCGGCTTCGATCGAACCGGCGTTGGCGAGCGTCGCCGACGCACCCTGCACGAGCGCGCCGGTGCCATTGGATACGCGGATCGTCGACGCGTTGTTCACCGTGCCGAGCGCGCCGATCACGACGCCGGTCGAGCCGGCGCCCGTCAGCAGCACCGTGTCGCGGTTCTCGAGCGTGCCGAGGTTCTGCGCGACGAAGCCGGTCACGCCGGCCGTCGATGACGTGACAGCGGCGTGGTTGGTGAGCGTCGTCGCGACCGGTGCGCCGGCATTGGCGCCGGCGAGATCGTGCGCCTGGCCGTCGACCACGCCGGCGATCGCACCGGCCGCGTTCAGGTTGATCGTCGCGCCCGCGTCGATCGTGCCTTGCGCGCCGCCTTCGACCGCGATCGCGATGCCGTTCGCGCCGTTGACGTTGTAGATCGCGTTGCCGGTCGACAGCACGGTGCCGGCGTCGGTCGCGAGCACGCCGTGCGCGCGCTGGCCGTTGACGTCGGTCGTCAGCGCGCCGGCCGTCGACGTGCCCGTATAGGCCGCGCCGCCCGCGACGCGGAACAGTGTCGAATCGTCGGTGTCGACGCTCAGGTGCTGCGCGGCGACGTTGATCTTCGAGCCCGCGCCATACGCGTAGAAACCGATCTGGCTGGTGCCCGACATGAAGGCCGGCACGGCATTGGCGCCGACGTTGATCGTCGCGCCCGAGCGTGCATGCACGCCGATCGCGCCGGTGCCCGTCAGGTTGAGCGCGCCGTCGAGCGTGGCCGTGGCGCGCGGCCCTTCGGCCCACACGCCGTAGTTGCGCGTGCCGGAGGCCGGATCGAGGCCGCCGGCGACGTTGATCGTGCCGCTCGACAGCGCGGACGTTGCCTGTGCACCGGTGCCGACGACCATGATGCCGATGCCGTTCACGCCATTCAGCGTGATGGTGCCGGTGTTGGTCACGGTCGCGGCCGTGTTGGCCGCGAGCATGCCGACGTTGGCGAGCGGCGTGCCGGACGCCGCGCCGTTGACGACGATCGCGCCCGCATTGGTCAGCGTGCCGGACGCCGAACCGATGCTCGCCAGCGCGGCGCCGTTCTGCGTCTGCGAGCCGATCACGATCGTGCCGAGGTTGCTAGCGGTGCCGGAATCGCCGAGCAGGATGCCGTATGCGTGCGCGGCGAGCGCGACGTCGCTTGCCGTTCCGCCGGGCGCGTACTGCGCCGAGCGGCCGAGGGTGATCGTGCCGCCCGCTTCGTTGGTGAAGCTGCCGCCATCGACGAGGCCGCCGATCACCTGGCTGTCGAGCGTCGTCGCATTGACGCCGACATTGATCGTGCCGGCGTTCGACGCGGTCGCGCCGCCTGTCACGGCGACCGCGTAGTTCTGCAGGTCCGGCTGGTTGCCGTCGAGCGTCCACGCGCCGACGTTCATCACGCCGTGGTTGACGAACGACGTGCCCGCGCCGTTCGCAAACACGCCGTTGCCTTCGGTGTACGCGTGGTAGCCGAAGTTGTTCGGCGGCGTGCTGCCGCTCGTGTCGAAGTCGTCGCCGGACGCGTACCCGGACGAGATCACGCCGTTGTTGACGCCGCTTGCCCCACTCAGCAGGCGCACCAGCGTGAAGTCGCCCGACAGGCGCCCGTCGTTGATGAAGTGCGCGCCGTTTTCCGCGAGGACGGCCGAGCTCGAGTCGATCGTGTTGACGCCGCGGAAGTCGATCTGGCCGTCCTTGCCGATCTGCAGTGTCGCGTTCGCGCCCGTGCCGTGCATCGCCGACAGGAAACCGATCGGCAGCGTGTTCTTGTCGCCCGGGGACACGTTGTTCTGATACTGGAAGGATTGCTGCGAGAACGTGACGGCCTGGCCGAGCGCGCTGTCGTAGGCGGCCTGCGAGCCGAGCGCGCCGCTTTGCACCGAGCGCACGAGAAAGTCGTTGTACGCGGCGAGCGATGCGGCGTCGGTGACCTTCCACGTGCTGCCGTCGAATGCGGTGAAGGTGCCCGCGTAGGCCGGCACGTCGAGCTGACGGCTGCCGATGGCGCCGCCGTCCGCAAGGTAGTCGCCGGTGGTGAACCGGACCTGGTTGCGCGAGTTCCAGGTGACGGTGCTTTTCGCGGCGCCCGTGCCGTCCGCGAAGGTCAGGTCGGTCTGCTTCGCGGCCATCTCGATCGCGTTGCCGGCTGCATCGGGCGCGTTCGCCGCATTGCCGATCGACACGTTGAGCGTGCCGCCGGTGGCGGCGACGGTGCCGATGCGCGTGTTCACGTACTGATCGCCGTTCACGTCGTGGTAGACGGGCACCGCGGTCGCGCCGGCCGTCGACGCGGAGAACGCGGACGAGTCGTAGGTCGCGACCGACGTGCGCGTGCCGGTGATCGAGTCAGGGGTGCTGACGCTGTGGGTCTTGCCGCCGAGCGACAGCAGCGGCTGGTTCGGGTTGCCCGACACGATGGTCGTGCTGCCGATCGGCGTGAGCGTGTAGCCGGGGTCGCCGCCGGCGCCGGTCCACGCGCCCGACACACCGATGGTGTCGCCGCCCGAGACGGTGGCGGAGCCTGCCAGGTTGTCGTTGACGGTTGGGCCGAAACTGCCGGGCGCGCAGGTGCCGCCGTTCGCGACGGCCGTGCCGCCGCCGCACGTCGATGCGTACGCGGAACCGGCCGACAGCGCGGCCAGCGCAACGCCGGCTACCGCGATGCGAAGCGAGGTCCGGCATGTTGCCGCGTATGCGGCGCGGCGGCTCGCGCAAGAAGCGCTGCCCGAACGCTTGCCGCGCGCCCGTGCCGTTTCCGCAACCGCGACCCAGCAGCCGGTGGTCTCGCTCCATATCGATCGAAATGAATGATTCACGACAAGCCCCTCTCTCTTCTTTTGATGTGGTTTTCACCGCGGCGCAGTGAAATCGCAATCCGCGGTGGAGAATGGCGTGAATGGGTGTGCGGCGGCCGTGGCCGTTTCTCCGCGAATCGCAATTCGTTACACCGAGGATGGGCGGAGTCTATTGATCGGGCGTGTGATCGATTGTCGGGAAGATAACAAAAGCGGAAATCATGTCGATTTCATCCGGTATTTCTGGATTGTGTGATGAATCGAACTGAAGGCCTTGTCGGGTAAGGGTCAGGCGGATTCTGGTGATGTGAGTTGGCGATTGCCTGCTCGGTGAGGTGGCGCACGTTTTACGCCAGATCGGTGCGTTAAAATGCCGCCGCCCGGATTATATGCTTTTCGACCGTATATTATTTTTCGCCGTTTAATTGCTTTCGTTTGAAATAAATTAAATCAAGCGAATATTGTGTGACGGCGCTTCGATATACCGGACTTTAGTCCGGATGAAGGGAGATCGGTGCGGGGATGGCCATTTACGCCGATAGCGAACGTCGCTGAATCGCCTGCGTACCACGCCACCGCTCCGATCGGATGCGGCGCGCTACCGACTTGCCGCACAGCGGCGAAAACGTGATGGGAAGAGGGCGTGGGCGCTGGGCTCAGAAGTCGATCGCGTCGTCGGAATCGACTTCGGCGGCGGTGGCGAGCACCTCGCGCGTGTCGCGCGGCGCCGATGCCGACGCGTCGAGCGATGGATTGCGCAGCTTCTCGAGCACGCGTTCCGGCACCGGGATCCGCATCCGCGCGGCGACGTCGCCGCACTGGAACATGATCAGCTCGCCCGGCTCGAACGCAGTCCAGACTTCATTGTCGGTGAGCGGCTGCGTCGCGATCACCGCGACGCGATCCTCGGGCGTCGTGTATTTCGCGAAGTCGATCGACAGGTCTTCGTCGACGAGGTGCGCGGTCGAGAACGGCCAGCGCCGCACGAGGTAGTGCAGCCGCGTCGAGCAATGCGCGATCAGCGCCTGGCCGTTCGACATCAGGAAGTTGAACACGCCGTGATCGGTGATGCCGCGCGTCAGCTCGCCGACGCGCTCGAACAGTTCGGGCAACGGCGGCTGCGCGCCGGGGAACGCTTCACGCAGCCCCTGCATCAGCACGCAGAACGCCTGTTCGCTGTCGGTCGTGCCGACCGGATGGTAGACGCTGCCGTCCATGTCCGGTGCGTAGTCCTGCAGGTCGCCGTTGTGCGCGAAGATCCAGTGCCGGCCCCACAGCTCTCGCATGAACGGATGGCTGTTCTCGAGCAGGATGTGGCCTTGCGTCGCCTTGCGGATGTGCGCGATCGTGTTCTTGGACTTGATCGGGTAGCGCTTCACCATTTCTGCGATCGGCGACGTGGCCGAGGCCTGGTGATCGATGAACAGGCGGCAGGCCTTATCTTCGAAGAACGCGATGCCCCAGCCGTCGGCATGGTGATCGGTGAGCCCGCCCCGGGCCGCGAAACCTGTGAAGGAGAATGTGACGTCCGTCGGCGCGGCGCAGTTCATTCCTAAGAGTTGGCACATTTTACTTGGGGCGGCAGGCTCAGGCGGGGGGTAACGAACCGGGCGAACCCCGGTACAATGCGGCTTCTAGCATATCACCGAGCCATGAGCGGTAAAAAGCGGATTCCGCCGGCCGAAGGCCCCGTGTTGCGGTTTGCCGTCAGTCGGCCCGCGCACGCGCGTTCCGGCCCCGCCGATGGCCAGCCCGTTCCTCACGACGCCTCCTATGACTGCCTCGAACGCTTCCTCCCCGGCGACGCTCTCGCTCGCCCGTCCCGACGACTGGCACTTGCACCTGCGAGACGGCGACATGCTGGCCGCCGTGCTGCCGCACACCGCGCGCCAGTTCGGCCGCGCCATCGTCATGCCGAACCTGAAGCCGCCGGTGACGACCACCGCGCAGGCGCAGGCCTATCGCGAGCGTATCCTCGCCGCGCTGCCGGCCGGAATGACGTTCGAACCGCTGATGACGCTGTACCTGACCGACAACACGCCGCACGACGAAATCCGCCGCGCGCGCGAAAGCGGCTTCGTGCACGGGGTGAAGCTGTATCCGGCGGGCGCGACGACGAATTCCGACCATGGCGTCACCGATCTCGCGAAATGCGCGAAGACGCTCGAGGCGATGCAGGAAACCGGCATGCCGCTGCTCGTGCACGGCGAGGTGACCGATGCGTCGATCGACCTGTTCGACCGCGAGAAGGTCTTCATCGACCGCGTGATGACGCCGCTGCGCCGCGATTTCCCGGGCCTGAAGGTCGTGTTCGAGCACATCACGACGAAGGACGCGGCCGACTACGTGCGCGACGCCGACGCGGCGCCCGGCCTGCTCGGCGCGACGATCACCGCGCATCACCTGCTGTACAACCGCAATGCGCTGTTCGTCGGCGGGATTCGCCCGCATTACTACTGCCTGCCGGTGCTGAAGCGCGAGACGCATCGCGTCGCGCTGGTCGAGGCCGCGACATCGGGCAATCCGCGCTTCTTCCTCGGTACCGACAGCGCGCCGCACGCGCGCGACGCGAAGGAAACCGCGTGCGGCTGCGCGGGCTGCTACACGGCGCTGCACGCGCTCGAACTGTATGCGGAAGCGTTCGACGCGGCCGGTGCGCTCGACAAGCTGGAAGGCTTCGCGAGCTTCTTCGGCGCCGATTTCTACGGGCTGCCGCGCAGCGCCGAGACGGTCACGCTGCGTCGCGAGGCGTGGGAACTGCCGCGCGAGATCTTCGCGGGCGATACGCCCGTCGTGCCGCTGCGCGGCGGCGAGACGATCGGCTGGAAGCTGGCGTAAGCCGCCGCGCCGTCGCACGAACCCGGCCCCATGCGGCCCGCGGCGCGCAGTGCTAGAATGCGCGTCGCAAAGCAGGCCAGGCAGTCGCGGCCTCGCCGCCTTCGGGCGCGCGGGGGCGAGGAAAGTCCGGACTCCACAGGGCAGGGTGATGGCTAACGGCCATCCGTGGCGACACGCGGAACAGGGCAACAGAAAGCAAACCGCCGATGGCCCGGCGCAAGCCGGGATCAGGTAAGGGTGAAACGGTGCGGTAAGAGCGCACCGCGGCGACGGCGACGTTCGCCGGCACGGTAACCTCCACCCGGAGCAATTCCAAGTAGGCAGGCGCGCATTTTCGGATGCAGGACGGGGCCCCCGTCTCGTCTGCGGGTAGGAAGCTTGAGCGCGTCAGCAATGGCGCGCCTAGAGGAATGGCTGCCACGCGTTGCGCGCTTCGGCGCGCAGCGTGCACAGAATCCGGCTTATCGGCCTGCTTTGCGGTTCGAATGCGAAAGGGCCGGCGTCTCCCCTCGGAGCGCCGGCCCTTTTTTCATGCGCGCTCGCCGTGCATTCAGCCGGCGACGATGTCGAACGAATGCGTGAGTTCGGCCGTCTTCGCGATCATGATCGACGCGGAGCAATACTTGTCGTGCGACAGGTTGATCGCGCGTTCGACCGTGGACGGGTTCAGGTTGCGCCCGGTGACGGTGAAGTGGAAGTGCACCTTCGTGAACACTTTCGGATCTTCACTCGCGCGCTCGGCCTTCAGCGTGACCGAGCAGCCGCTGACTTCCTGGCGGCTCTTCTTCAGGATCAGCACGACGTCATAGGCCGTGCAGCCGCCGGTGCCGAGCAGCACCATTTCCATCGGGCGCGGCGCGAGGTTGTGGCCGCCGCCTTCGGGCGCGCCATCCATCGTGACGAGGTGGCCGCTGCCGGTCTCGGCGGAAAACGCCATGCCGTCCTGACCCATCCAGCTTACTTTGCATTCCATGCTTGCACTCCAGCGTTGCCTGATTCGGATTCGATCCGGCATTGTAGCCCGCTGCGCAACGGACGGCTGATGCGCTGCACGACGCGCAATGCCGAAGGCGCGCGACCGACGCGCCGGACGGCCAATTCCCGCTCGGATTTAGGGGTTTTGCTCTAGAAGAAGGTATTTTCGATCCTGTTCGACGGGATCAGGTGATTGATTTCAAAGGGGAAAATGGAATTTTCAAACGCGACGCGAAATATTCCGCATTATGGTGTTTGATTTCGTAATGCAAATTTTCTTGTGAAGTCGCCGACGCGTTCGTATAATGAGCCTCATTGGTTGTCGCGCTGCGGCAACCTCCGAATGTCTCCTCCACCCTCCTCCTATGGTGGATTAAGCCCGAACCAGCCGTTCGGGCTTTTTTTCGTCCCATGCAAACATCGGCGCGCGGCTTGCGCGGCCCGGCATTCCGGCATCGTTACGCAGGTTGCTTTGCGTCCGACTGTGGCGTCGCGCCACCGGACGGCGTGCCGGGTGAGCGTGCATCAGGTGCCGGCACGTGGACGGCCGACGCGTGGCCGTGCCCGCGCGCGCAGAAGTGCCGGACGCGTTCGCGCACCGCGCGCAGGCGCGCGACGCGATCCTCGGCATGGGCGGCACGGGCTTCGGCAATGCGTGTATCGAGTGCGTCGAGCTTGGCTTCGCAGTCGGCCTGGGCGGCAACGGCGGGCGCTGCGGCGGCCAGCAGGCTCGCCGCAAGGAAGGGCGTAAGTCGTTGATTCATCATGCTTGTTTGTTGTTTTCCAGATTCGGCCGGTCTGGCGCGGGAGGGTCATGTGCCGCGCGTCGATGGGTGCCTCCTTGGGCGCTCGGTTCGCCTGGCTTGTCGGGGCACGAGAGGATTTTGGCCCATTTCGGCCGCCGTGGACACGGGAAGTGGATTCCCTTTGACCGCCTTGCCGTATTTCCTTTATAATTCAGGGCTTTTCCGCATTCGTGCCCACGGAAAAAGAACAGGGAGAGCCTGCACCGCGCCTCGAAGCGCACACAGACAAGCAGGAAGAACACATCGGGCAAAGCAATTTTTTTGGATCGATCATGAAGACGTTTTCCGCAAAAGCCCATGAGGTGACGCGCGAATGGTACGTGATTGACGCGACGGATAAGGTTCTCGGCCGTGTTGCCAGCGAAGTGGCACGCCGTCTGCGCGGCAAGCACAAGCCTGAGTTCACCCCGCACGTCGACACTGGTGATTTCATCATCATCATCAACGCAAGCAAGTTGAAGGTCACGGGCAACAAGACTCTGGACAAGAAGTACTACCGTCACTCGGGCTACCCGGGCGGTATCTATGAAACGACGTTCGGCAAGATGCAAGAACGCTTCCCGGGCCGCGCGCTCGAGAAAGCGGTCAAGGGCATGCTGCCGAAGGGCCCGCTCGGCTACGCGATGATCAAGAAGCTGAAGGTCTACGCTGAAGCTACGCATCCGCATTCGGCGCAACAGCCGAAGGCGCTCGAGATCTAAGGGGAGCCCACATGATCGGTAACTGGAACTACGGTACGGGCCGCCGCAAGAGCGCAGTCGCACGTGTCTTCATCAAGGCTGGCAAGGGCGACATCATCGTCAACGGCAAGCCCATCGCTGACTACTTCTCGCGCGAAACGTCGCTGATGATCGTGCGTCAACCGCTGGAACTCACGAACCACGGCCAGACGTTCGACATCAAGGTCAACGTCAACGGCGGCGGCGAAACGGGTCAGGCAGGTGCAGTGCGCCACGGCATCACCCGTGCACTGATCGACTACGATGCGACGCTGAAGCCGTCGCTGTCGAACGCAGGCTTCGTCACGCGCGATGCACGTGAAGTCGAGCGTAAGAAGGTTGGTCTGCGCAAGGCACGTCGCGCAAAGCAGTTCTCGAAGCGTTAATTCCGCTTCATGGCTTCGCCGCTCCCGGGCGGCGTCTGCCCGAAAAACCGCCAGCTTTTGCGCTGGCGGTTTTTTTTATGTCTGCTTCCAGGCGCGTGCTGCCGCGGCCCGCGCGGGCGTGTTTGATGAAATCGACAAGAACCTATTGATTTCATGGACTTCAGCACGATCTTCTGATCGGCCCTACAATAGCGGCTAAAGCTTTTTGGAGAGTTCGCAATGAACGCTGTTACCGAATCCGCAGCAACGACGGCCGAAATGCCGGTTCCGTTCGTCTTCACCGACGCCGCAGCCGACAAGGTCAAGCAACTGATCGACGAAGAGGGCAATCCCGACCTGAAGCTGCGCGTGTTCGTGCAGGGCGGCGGCTGCTCCGGCTTCCAGTATGGCTTCACGTTCGACGAGGAAGTCAACGAGGACGACACCGTGATGAACAAGAACGGCGTCCAGCTCCTGATCGACTCGATGAGCTACCAGTACCTGGTCGGCGCCGAGATCGACTACAAGGACGACCTCAACGGCGCCCAGTTCGTGATCAAGAACCCGAACGCGAGCACCACCTGCGGGTGCGGCTCGTCGTTCTCGGTCTGAGCACACGGCAGATCCGACCCGGTTCGCCGGAATGAAAAACGGGGCTTCATGCCCCGTTTTTCATTCCCGTTCGCGTTGGCGATGCGGCGCCCGCCGTGCGGCAGGCGCAGCGTCAGCGCGGATAGAGCGCGCCCAGCACACGATTGCCGGCTGCGCCCGTGACCGTCGCGAGATTGCCGGGCTGGCGTGCGGTGAAGCGGTACGCGAGCCACGCGAATGCGAGCGCCTCGACCTGCTGCGGCGGCACGCCGAGCGCGGCCGTCGTATCGACCGTGGCCGGCACGCCGGCCTCGCGCAGTGCGTCCCGGAGTGCGTCGAGCAGCACCGGATTGCGTGCGCCGCCGCCGCAGACGAACACGGCCTTGCAGCCCGCTGCGTGCTGCGCGATCTCGCGTGCGACCGACACGGCCGTGAGCGCGGTAAGGGTCGCCTGCACGTCCTCCGGCGCGACCTGCGCGAACGCGGCGAGCTTCGCGTCGAGCCATGCGGGATTGAACAGGTCGCGCCCGGTGCTTTTCGGCGGCGGTGCGGCGAAATACGGCTCGTCGAGCAGCGCATCGAGCAGCCGCGCGTGGACGGTGCCGCGCGCGGCGAACTTGCCGCCGTCGTCGTACGGCTTGCCGAGATGGCGGGTCGCCCATTCGTCGAGCAGCGCGTTCGCGGGGCCGCAGTCGAAGCCGCGCACGTCGCCGCCTTCGCCGGGCAGGATCGTGATGTTGCTGATCCCGCCGAGATTGCAGACGACACGCGTTTCGCCCGGCGCGCCGAACACCGTCGCATGGAAGGCCGGCGCGAGCGGCGCACCATGGCCGCCCGCGGCGACGTCGCGGCTGCGGAAATCGGCGATCAC
Organism: Burkholderia sp. Se-20373; assembly: GCF_017104705.1. Taxonomy (NCBI): domain Bacteria; kingdom Pseudomonadati; phylum Pseudomonadota; class Betaproteobacteria; order Burkholderiales; family Burkholderiaceae; genus Burkholderia; species Burkholderia sp. Se-20373. The sequence goes on from NZ_JAAGPH010000046.1 coordinate 34,831, forward strand.
GTCGAGCTGGGTCAGCTCGGCGAGCAGCGCCGGGTTGTTGATCTGCCGCGTATAGCCGCGCTCGGGGCGATGGCGCACGGTCTGGCCGTGCACGCCGATCGCGCGGATCTCGTCGCGCGACAGCCCGGCCGTGCGCTGCAATTCGTGGCAGCACACCGCATAGCGCGCGACCAGCGCATTCGCCGCGAGCGATTCGCGGTCGATTTCATCGTGGCCGGGCTGCTGCAGCGCGAACAGTGCGTCGCGCAGCGATTGCGCGAAGCCGACGAACGCTTCCGCGAGCACGACCGGCGCACGGCCGGCCTCGAAGCGCACGGCGACGCCATCGACGCCGTCCATGCTGGTTCCCGACATCAGCCCGAAGTAGATGCCGTCGGCCGGATGGGCATGTTGCGGCTGTCGTTGCGGCACGTTGGGTTCTCCTGGATCGTGCGGCGCGGGCCGGTGCCGCGCGCCTTGCGCCCGATTATCCGCGCAACGTGACGTGCCGTTAAGCGATGGGCGCGCAAGTTATGGGAAAATCCCTGTTTTTGCGACATTCTTCCTGGCACCGATGAGCACCGAACCCAGTTCCAAGCCTGTTTTCCCGATCACCGACGAAGTCCGGCATGCGCTCGCCGTCACGAAGCGCGGCGTCGACGAGCTGCTGGTCGAGGAAGAGTTCGCGCAGAAGCTCGCACGCAGCGCGGCGACGGGCACGCCGCTTCGCATCAAGCTCGGCCTCGACCCGACCGCGCCCGACATCCACATCGGCCATACGGTCGTGCTGAACAAGATGCGTCAGCTGCAGGATCTCGGCCACACGGTCATCTTCCTGATCGGCGATTTCACGTCGCTGATCGGCGACCCGTCGGGCCGCAACGCGACGCGCCCGCCGCTCACGCGCGAGCAGATCGAGTCGAACGCGAAGACCTACTTCGAGCAGGCCGCGCTCGTGCTCGACCGCGACAAGACCGAAATCCGCTACAACAGCGAATGGTCGATGCCGCTCGGCGCGGACGGGATGATCAAGCTCGCGTCGCGCTACACGGTCGCGCGGATCCTCGAGCGCGAGGATTTCACGAAGCGCTTCCAGGGCGGCGTGCCGATCTCGATCCACGAATTCTTGTACCCGCTGATGCAGGGCTACGACTCGGTCGCGCTGAACGCGGACCTCGAGCTCGGCGGCACCGACCAGAAGTTCAACCTGCTGGTCGGCCGCGAACTGCAGAAGCAGTATGGCCAGGAACAGCAGTGCATTCTCACGATGCCGCTGCTCGAAGGCCTCGACGGCGTCGAGAAGATGTCGAAGTCGAAGGGCAACTACGTCGGCATCAGCGAGCAGCCGAACGACATGTTCGGCAAGCTGATGAGCATCTCGGACACGCTGATGTGGCGTTACTTCGAGCTGCTGTCGTTCCGTGCGATGGACGAGATCGACGGCTTCAAGCGCGAGATCGAAGGCGGCCGCAACCCGCGCGACTTCAAGGTGCTGCTCGCGCAGGAAATCGTCGCGCGCTTCCACTCGCAGGCCGACGCCGAGCGTGCGCTCGAGGACTTCAACCACCGTGCGAAGGGCGGCGTGCCGGACGACATTCCGTCGGTCACGCTCGCGGGCGCGCCGCTCGCGATCGGCCAATTGCTGAAGCAGGCCGGCCTCGTGCCGTCGACGAGCGAGGCGCTGCGCAACATCGAGCAGGGCGGCGTGAAGATCGATGGCGCGACCGTGTCGGACAAGGGCCTGAAGGTCGAAGCCGGCGAGTTCGTCGTGCAGGTCGGCAAGCGCCGCTTCGCACGCGTCACGCTGACCGCATGATCGCGCTGATCCAGCGCGTGAAGCGCGCCGACGTGCGCGTCGGCGATCGCACGACGGGCGAGATCGGCGCGGGCCTGCTCGCGCTGGTCTGCGCGGAGCGCGGCGACACCGACGCAGCGGCCGACAAGCTGCTCGCGAAGATGCTCGGCTACCGCGTGTTCAGCGACGCCGCCGGCAAGATGAACCTGCCGGTGTCGAATATCGACGGCGAAGGCCGGGCGGGCGGCCTGCTGCTCGTGTCGCAGTTCACGCTGGCGGCCGATACCAACAGCGGGCTGCGTCCGAGCTTCACCCCGGCCGCGCCGCCCGACGAAGGCGCGCGGCTGTTCGACTATTTCGTGGCGGCCGCGCGGGCGCGCCATCCGGTCGTCGAGACGGGCGAGTTCGGCGCCGACATGCAGGTGTCGCTCGTCAACGACGGCCCCGTGACGTTCTGGCTGCAAGTGCGGCCCTGATTCTTCCCCGGAGACGCGCCGCGATGGCCACCACGCAGATTCTTTTCATCCGCCATGGCGAGACGGCCTGGAATCGCATCAAGCGCATCCAGGGTCATATCGACATCCCGCTGGCCGAAACGGGCCTCGAGCAGGCGCAAAAGCTGGCCGTACGGCTCGCGCGCGACGCGCGTGACGGTGCACGGCTCGACGCGATCTATTCGAGCGACTTGTTGCGTGCGCAGCAGACCGCGCAGCCGTTCGCCGACGCGCTCGGGCTTACGCCGCGGCTGCGGGAAGGGCTGCGCGAGCGCTCGTACGGCCAGTTTCAGGGGCACGACAGCGGCGAGATCGAGACGCTGTTCCCCGACGCCTACGCGGCCTGGCAGACGCGCGACCCCGGCTTCGCGCCGGAGGGTGGCGAGTCGCAGCGCGCGTTCTACCACCGCGTGCTGCATGCGCTCGAACCGATCGTCGCCGAGCATCCGGGTGGCCGGATCGCGTGCGTCGCGCATGGCGGCGTGCTCGACTGCGTCTATCGTTTCGCGAACGGCATCGAGCTGTCGGCGCCGCGCAATTATCAGCTGCTCAACACGAGCATCAACGTCGTCGATTACGTCGATGGCCGCGCGCAGGTCGTGCAGTGGGCCGACGTGTCGCACCTGGACGCCACGAGCGACGACGACGGGTACCGCAAGGTGCTTTGAGCCTGCAGGCCCCGTCCGGCATTGCCGGCCGGGAGTTCCTTCCTGCGTGGTGCAGGCTGCTTACTGCGGCAGCGCGTGACGCGTCTTGTAGTCGAGCGCGTACGCGATCTTGCCGGGCTTGTCCGCCGTGATCGGCTGGCGCAGCTTGTCGAATTCCCCCTTGTTGTATTTCTTCCCGCCGTTGATCGCGTCCGCGCGCCCGAGGTCGGCGCCCGTCTTGCCGTCGATGACCGGGTCCGTGGCCGCGACCATGCGCGTCGACGCATTCCAGACCGCGTTCAGGTAGCCGGTGTCGGCCTTGGCCGGATCCGGGTCGGTCGTGCCGGCGCGCGTCAGGTCATAGCCGGCGAGCGCGAACGTGCCCGGTTGCGCGCGCAGCCAGTCGGCCCAGTAGAACTCGAGATAGTCGGTGGCTTGTGCGGGCTTGCTGTAGCCGATGTCGCGCGTGAAATAGACGAGCGAGCGGTAGCGGTCGTTCGTCATCCCGAGTTTCAGGCCGAGCCCGGTCGGCAATTGCGCGGTCGTGATCGGCTTGCCATCGCCATTCTTTAAGCGCAGATAGCCGCGGCTCTGCATCTGCTGCCAGAACGCGTCGCCCGAGTAGTCGCTGAGGTTGTCCTTGACGACGACATGCACGTGCAGCGCGGGGCCGCCGTCGGGCGTCTCGTAGTAGGTCGACAGGCCGTGGTGGCCGTCGGTCAGGTACAGCGCATCGCCGTTCGGGCCGATCACGACCGGGTTCAGCACCGAGCGGTCGCGGGCGTTCGCGTCGGTCGTCGTGCATGTGTAGCTCGCGGGTTCGCGCAGCACCGACTTGGCCGTGTAGCCGCTCGACGCGACGCCGCCGAGGCCTTCGTCCGCGCAGAAGTCGTCGAATTTCTTGTCGGGCTGCAGTTCGTAGCGGCCGAGCTTGTAATAGATCTGGTCGTAGCCGATTGCGCCTTGCGTCGGATGGAGGTCGCCGAGCGTCACGTCGATCAGGTCGCCCGCGCGCGCGGCCTTCCACTTGCCCGGTTGCGGCGTGACGGTGGCGGGCGGCGTAGGGGCAGGCGTGGTCGGGGTGCCGCCGGACGGCGTTTGCGCGTCCGAACGCGCGACGGCGGTGACATCGTCGCCTCCGCAGGCGGTGAGGGCGAAGACGGTGGACAGGCTGGTGGCAAGGGCGAATCGGATCGGCAGGCGTGGCATCGCGGGCATCGGGTGTCGGTCGGGTGGGGGGGGCACCGCGCGAGTGACGGACAGGCGGCGCGTATGGCCCGTGCAACCGTGCGCGGGTGCAAGCCCGTCAGCTTGTCACAGGTATTTGACAGTAAATTGAAATGATACGAGGAAGCGAATCGTCAGGCGGGCGGGGTGCCGTCGGGCGGTGTCGCAGTGGCGCGGCGGCGCGCACGTTTTGACGCGCCATTCACGAGCGCCCAGCGCAGCACGGGTGCGACGACCCGGATGCCGGGCCGGACCACCGCGCGGCGCAGCGGCGCGAACGCCGACACGCCGAGCATGCGTTGCGCCCACGGCGGCAGCAGGTCGATGCCCGCATGCATCACCAGCGACGCGGCCGGTCGCAGCGCGGGCTTCGCGACCGGCACGTTCAGCAGGATGGACATCACGTCGAACGTGCGCGGCCCCGCCTCGAGTTCGGGCTGCATGCGCGCGAGATAGGCAGCCACCTCGGCACGTGAACGCGGCACCTCCTGTGCGCCAAGCAGCTCGGCGATCAATGCCGTTTCGGCGTAGTAGCGGTCCTGCAACTCGCCCGGCAGCGCGGGATTCACATAGCGCAGGTGCGCGGCGAGGAAACTCGACACTTCCGCGACATGCACCCAGGTCAGCAACGCCGGATCGTCGGCGCGGTACGGGCGGCCGTCCGGCGCGGTGCCCGAGATGCGCGCGTGGATCGATTTCACGCGCTCGATCAGCGCAAGTGCGTCCGCGCGACTGCCGAACGTCGTACCGGTGATGAACGTGGCGGTACGTCGCAAGCGGCCGAGGATGTCGGTGCGGAACGACGAGTGATCCCAGACACCCGCGAGCGCGAGCGGGTGGAGCGCCTGCAGCAGCAGCGCCGCGATGCCGCCCGTCATCATCGACGTGAAGTCGGCATGCACACGCCAGCAGACGGCCTCGGGACCGAACAGCCCGGGGTCTCCCGGCGGTGAAGAGAGGTCGAGGGACGGGCCGCCGCCGCCCACTGTCAGGTGCGTGACGCCGGCCACGAGCCGCTTGCGGATCGGCTCGGCCCAGCGCGGGCCCGGTGCGGGTGCGGCGGGGCGGGAGCTGGGTGGCGTCGTCATGGCGGGTGCGGCTCGGGCGACGGGTTACTTCCCGTCGGGGGTATCCCACTCGCCGCGTTCGGTGCGGCCGGTGTCGGGCACGGAAAGCCCGAAGTGGCGATACGTGAGCAGCGTCGCGACGCGCCCGCGCGGCGTGCGCTGCAGGAAGCCCTGCTGGATCAGGTACGGCTCGAGTACGTCCTCGATCGTGTCGCGCTCTTCGCCGATCGCCGCCGCGAGGTTGTCGATACCGACCGGGCCGCCGTCGAACTTGTACAGGATCGCCTCGAGCAGCTTGCGGTCCATCAGGTCGAAGCCGACCGGATCGACGTCGAGCATCGCGAGCGCGGCATCGGCGACGGCCGCGGTGATCTGGCCGTCGGCCTTCACTTCCGCGAAGTCACGCACGCGGCGCAGCAGCCGGTTCGCGATCCGCGGCGTGCCGCGCGAACGCTTCGCGATTTCGAGCGCGCCGTTCGGATCGATCTGCGCGTTCAGCAGCGACGCCGAGCGCCGCACGATGCGCGACAGTTGATCGGCATCGTAGAACTCGAGGCGCGCGACGATCCCGAAACGATCGCGCAGCGGGTTGGTCAGCATCCCGGCGCGGGTGGTGGCGCCGACCAGCGTGAACGGCTGCAGGTCGAGCTTCACGCTGCGCGCGGCCGGGCCTTCGCCGATCATGATGTCGATCTGGTAATCCTCGAGTGCCGGATACAGGATTTCCTCGACGACCGGCGACAGCCGGTGGATCTCGTCGATGAACAGCACGTCGTTCGCCTCGAGGTTCGTCAGCAGCGCGGCGAGATCGCCCGCGCGCTCGAGCACGGGGCCCGACGTCTGGCGCAGGTTCACGCCCATCTCCCGCGCGATGATGTGCGCGAGCGTCGTCTTGCCGAGGCCCGGCGGCCCGAACAGCAGCACGTGGTCGAGCGGCTCGGAGCGGCGCTTGGCGGCTTCGATGAAGATCTCGAGCTGGCCGCGCACCTTTTCCTGGCCGACGTAGTCGTCGAGCTGGCGCGGCCGCAGCGCACGTTCGAACACCTCCTCGTGCGACGAGGCGGGCGTGGCGGCGATGATCCGCTGCTCGGTGGCGAGTTTGTCGGTTTCAATCATGCGGCCATTGTACCGCGCGCCGCAGTCCCGCCCACCCGGCCGAACGGCCGACTGGCGAGCGTCGTGCAGCTGCGCGACACTGGCTTCAACGCACCGCTCGGCGGCGCGTCACGCGGGCGTTAGACCTTCGACAGCGCCTTCAACGCGAGCTTGATGCCCTCGGATACGCCGGTGCCGGCCGGCACGTTCTTGATCGCGGCGAGGCCTTCCTTTTCGGAATAGCCGAGCGCGAGCAGCGCGTTGAGGATGTCGGTCGCGTGGTCGGACGGCGAGGCGGCGCCGGCGAGCGCGCCGAGATCGGCGCCGAGCTTGCCCTTCAGTTCGAGCAGCAGGCGTTCGGCCGTCTTCTTGCCGATACCGGGCAGGCGCGTGAGGCGCGCGGCGTCCTGCATCGTCACGGCCTGCGCGAGCTCCTGCACGCTCATGCCGGACAGCACGGCGAGCGCCATGCGCGCGCCGATTCCGGTGATCTTCAGCAGCTCGCGGAAGGTCGTGCGCTCCTGCGGCGTCAGGAAGCCGTACAGCAGGTGCGCGTCCTCGCGGACGATCTGCTGCGTGAGCAGCACGACGCGCTCGCCCGTTTGCGGCAGGTTGTAGAAGGTGCTCATCGGCACGTCGATTTCGTAGCCGACGCCGTTGCAGTCGACGAGCAGGTGGGGCGGGTTCTTTTCGAGCAGGATGCCGGCGATGCGACCGATCATGGATGGCTTGATGCGAGGAAGAAAGCGCGAGTGTAGCGCACGTGCGGCACGATGCCGATGGGCGCGGCCGTCAGGCCGAAGGGGCGCATGTCGCGGGCGCGCCGCGTGCGAGTAAAACGGTCAGGGGCGGCCGACGCAGCCAAAGGGGGCAACGCGGTCGAGCCGACGTGCCGGGCCGCGATGCGCGTCAGCGCCAGCGTCAGCCGACCAGCCGCCCGCGCCGCACGCGCAGCCCTTTCTTCGCGAGCGCCGGCGCGAGGCCGCCGAGCGTGCTGAGCGTGTTGCCGCCGTGTGCGTGGCAGATCGCCATGCCGAGCGCGTCGGCCGCGTCGGAGCCCGGTTGGCCGGAGAGGTTGAGCAGCCGGGTGACCATTTCCTGCATCTGCGTCTTGGTCGCGCGGCCGTAGCCGACCACGGCCTGCTTGAGCTGCAGCGCCGTATATTCGGCGACCGGCAGGCCGCCCGCGACGAGGCCGCAGATCGCGGCACCGCGCGCCTGGCCGAGCAGCAGCGTCGACTGCGGGTTCACGTTGACGAACACCTTTTCGATCGCGGCCTGGTCGGGGGCGTGCTCGCGCACGATGGTCGAGACGCCCTGGAAGATCGTGCCGAGCCGGGTGGCCAGGTCGGCGGTCGGCGTGCGGATCACGCCGCTCGCAACATACGCGAGCCGGTGGCCGCTGACGTCGATGATGCCGAAGCCGGTGACGCGCAGGCCGGGGTCGATGCCGAGAATTCGCATGAGTGAGGAGAATGGCGTGATGCAGCGATACTACAACGATTGGTGCGGCAGGCCGGTCGCCCGGTCGTGCGCGGAGGCGCCGCGCAATAAAAAACCCGGCGGGTGCGATGCCGCCGGGTTGTCGTGCAGCGGCCGCGCGGGCCGCATGCGATCAGTGACGGAAGTGGCGTACGCCCGTCAGGACCATCGCGATGCCGTGCTCGTCGGCGGCCGCGATCACTTCGTCGTCGCGCATCGAGCCGCCCGGCTGGATCACGCAGGTCGCGCCGGCTGCCACGACGACGTCGAGGCCGTCGCGGAACGGGAAGAACGCATCCGATGCCACGGCCGAACCGGCCAGCGTCAGGCCGGCGTTCTGTGCCTTGATGCTCGCGATGCGCGCGGAATCGACGCGGCTCATCTGGCCTGCGCCGACGCCGAGCGTCATGCCGTTGCCGCAGAACACGATCGCGTTCGACTTCACGTACTTCGCGACGCGCCATGCGAACAGCAGGTCGTCCATTTCCTTCGCGGTCGGCTGGCGCTTCGTGACGACGCGCAGCTCGCTCGGTTGCACGTTGCGCGAATCGAGCGACTGCACGAGCAGGCCGCCGCCCACGCGCTTCAGGTCGAATGCGTTATGGCCTTCGCCGAGCGCGATTTCGAGCAGGCGCACGTTCTGCTTCGCGGCGAACACCTGTTTCGCGGCGTCGGAGAACGACGGTGCGATCAGCACTTCGACGAACTGCTTCGCGACAGCCTGGGCAGCTGCTTCGTCGACTTCGCGGTTGAACGCGATGATGCCGCCGAATGCCGACGTCGGGTCGGTCTGGAATGCCTTCGCGTATGCGTCGGCCGAATCGTTGCCGACTGCGACGCCGCACGGGTTCGCGTGCTTGATGATCACGCAGGCCGGTGCGTCGAACGTCTTCACGCATTCCCACGCTGCGTCGGAATCGGCGATGTTGTTGTACGACAGTTCCTTGCCCTGCAGCTGGCGGTAGTTCGCCAGCGCGCCGGCCGGCGTCGCGAGGTCGCGGTAGAACGCGGCGCTCTGGTGCGGGTTCTCGCCGTAGCGCAGGTCCTGCACCTTGTCGAACGCCAGGTTCAGCGTGGCCGGGTACGCGTTGCGCGACGCGTGCTTCAGCTCGTCGGTCAGGCTCGTCAGGTAGTTCGTGATCGCGCCGTCGTATTGCGCGGTGTGCGCGAACACCTTCGTCGCGAGGCGGAAGTTGGTCGGGTAGCCGACCGCATTGCCGTTCGCCTTCATTTCATCGAGCACGACCGCGTAGTCGGCCGGATCGACGACGACCGTCACGTCGCGGTGGTTCTTCGCGGCCGAGCGCAGCATCGTCGGGCCGCCGATGTCGATGTTCTCGATCGCGTCGGCGAGCGTGCAGTCGTCCTTCGCGATCGTCGCGACGAACGGGTACAGGTTCACGACGAGCAGGTCGATCGTCGGGATGCCGTGCTGCTCCAGCGCCTGCATGTGCTCGGGCAGGTCGCGGCGGGCGAGGATGCCGCCGTGCACCTTCGGGTGGAGCGTCTTCACGCGCCCATCGAGCATTTCCGGGAAGCCCGTGTAATCGGCCACTTCGGTCACGGGCAGGCCGGCGTCGGCGAGGAGTTTCGCGGTGCCGCCCGTCGACAGCAGCTTGACGCCGAGGTCGGACAGCGACTTCGCGAAGTCGACGATGCCGGTCTTGTCGGAAACGGAAATGAGCGCTTGCTTGATCATGATGGAACCACCAATAGCCAGGGAAACGGGGACGGGACGGCCGCCTACAGCAGGCCGTGCTGCTGCAGCTTCTTGCGCAGCGTATTGCGATTGATGCCGAGGTACTCGGCGGCGAGCGACTGGTTGCCGCCTGCCTGTACGAGCACGACCTCGAGCATCGGCTTTTCGACGCAGGACATCACCATTTCATAGACGTCGTGCGGATTGGAGCCGTCTAGATCCCGGAAATACACGTCCAGGCTCTCGCGGACACATTGTTCGATGTTGTGCTTGCTCATGCTGCTAACTGGTTATGGTCGTCCGACTCGCCCTGGCCGTTTTCCTCTTCGTCATCGACGTAGACGAGGTGGTCCGACAGCGCCTTTTGCGCCTCGAAGAAGGCATTGACGGCGGCGAGCTGCTCGCGGGTGGAATCGAGCGTGTTCATCCTGTGCCGGAACCCGTTGGCACCGGAAAGGCCGCGAGTGTACCAGCCGATGTGCTTGCGCGCAGTACGGACGCCCGTGAATTCACCATAGAAAGCGTAGTGGTCTTCCAGGTGTTCGTTCATCACGTGCTGGATCTCGTCGATCCGCGGCGGCGGCAGCAGCTCGCCGGTTTGCAGGAAATGATCGATTTCGCGGAACAGCCACGGCCGACCTTGCGCGGCACGACCGATCATCAGGGCGTCGGCGCCGGTGGCGTCGAGCACGGCCTTTGCCTTCGCGGGCGACGTGATGTCGCCGTTCGCGACCACCGGAATCCGCACGGCTGCCTTCACGGCGGCAATGGTGTCGTATTCGGCGTCGCCGCGGTACAGGTCGGCGCGCGTGCGGCCGTGCACGGTGAGCATCGAGATGCCGGCGGCTTCGGCCAGGCGCGCGACCGTGATCGCGTTCTTGTGCTCGCGATCCCAGCCGGTGCGGATCTTCAGCGTGACGGGCACCGCATCGGGCCCCGTGCCGACCGCCGCGACGACGGCCTCGACGATGCGCTGAACGAGCGGCTCGTTCTGCAGCAGCGCGGAGCCGGCCGCGACGTTGCAGACCTTCTTCGCCGGGCAGCCCATGTTGATGTCGATGATCTGCGCGCCGTTGTCGACGTTGTAGCGGGCCGCTTCGGCCATCATCGCGGGATCGGCGCCGGCGATCTGGACCGCAATCGGTTCCACCTCGCCTTCGTGGTTCGCGCGCCGCATCGTCTTCGCGCTTTTCCACAGCTGCGCGTTGGACGCGACCATCTCGGACACGGCGTAACCGGCTCCCAGCCGCTTGCAGAGCTGGCGGAACGGACGATCCGTCACGCCGGCCATCGGGGCGACGAACAGGTTGTTACGCAATACGTGAGGGCCGATAACGGGCATCGCAATGGCACCGCCCGCGGCGGGCGCGGGCAGGGAAAGGGCAGACGGAAACGCGCATTTTACCGTATTCCCATGCCCCGCCGATTTGACCCGGTTTGAGCGGCGCGACTGGGCGCGCCGCGGGTCAGTTGCGCTGGCCGAACATCATCTGGCGCGCGATCACCTTCTTGAGCGACGGGACGAACTCGAGCGCGGTGAGCGCCGCGCCGCGCAGCAGCGGGAGCGGGCCCGAGTCGATCGTGAACAGGCGTGCCAGCGTGTCGGTCGCGCCGATCGTGAAGCGCCGGTCGAGTGCGCGGCGCGCGTTGAAGGTGGCGAGCGCGGTGGCTTCGAAGCCTTGCGCGGACAGCGTATCGACGAGCGTATGCGCATCGCGCAGCCCGAGGTTGAGCCCCTGGCCCGCGACGGGGTGCAGGGTCTGCGCGGCATTGCCGACGATCGCGACGCGGCCGTTGACGAGCGTCTGCGCGGCGGTCAGGCCGAGCGGGAACGATGCGCGGCCCGCGATCGCGACGAAGGCGCCCATGCGTTCGCCGAATGCGCTGCCGAGCTCGCGCAGGAACGCATCGTCGGGCAGCGCGGCGCGCCGCACCGCTTCGTCGGGCGTGCAGCACCAGACGAGCGCGTACTCGGCCTGGCGCGGCCCGCCGAGCGGCAGCAGCGCGAGCGGGCCTTCGTGCGTGAAGCGTTCCCATGCGACGTTCGGGCGCGGCGCCGATACCGTGACCGTGCCGACGAGCGCGGTCTGCCCGTAGTCGCGGCGATGTCTTCCGGCATCGGCCTGCTGTTCGTGGAACAGCCCGCCTTCGGCATTGATGACGACGCGCGCGCGCAGCGTGCGCTCGCCCTGCGGGCCGTCGAGCGTCAGCGTGACGCCGTCGGCATCCTGCTGCGGCGTGCGCGCGGTGGTCGACGTCAGCCAGTCGACGCGCGTGCCGCGCACGGCGCCCGCGAGCGCCTGCACGAGCGAGCCGTAACGCACGACGTAGCCGAGCGCGGCGACGTCGTGCTCGTCGCGGTCGATCAGCGTGCGGCCGAAATGGCCGCGCTGCGACACGTGGATATGTTCGATCGGCGTCGCGTCGGCGGGCCACGCGAGCGTGTCGAGCAGCACGCGGCTGCCGTGCGACACGGCGATCGCGCGCGGATCGTTCGCGCTGGCGGCCGGTTCGCGTGCATCGATCAGCGCGATCGATGCGTGCTGCGTGGCGCTGCGGCGCGCGAGCCAGCCGGCGAGCGCGAGCCCGACGGGGCCCGCGCCGACGATGGCGAGATCGTAGTCCGGCGTGGCCGGTGAGGAGGCGGTCGTCATCTTGATTCGTGAAACGGAGGTAACGGTCGGCGGCAGCCGGTCATGCGCCCGCGCGCATCAGCGCTTCGATCTCGTCCGCCGCGACGGGCACGCCGCGCGTGATCAGCTCGCAGCCGTGCTCGCGCACGATCGCGTCGTCCTCGATACGGATGCCGATGTTCCAGTACTCGGGCGGCACGTCGTCGGCGGCGCGCACGTACAGGCCGGGCTCGATCGTCAGCGTCATGCCGGCTTTCAGCGTGCGCCACGGCAGCGCGCCGTTGCCGTCACGCTCGGCGAGCCGCTCGCGGTAGTCGCCGCAATCGTGCACGTCCATGCCGATCCAGTGGCCGGTGCGATGCATGTAGAAGCGTGCGTAGGCGCGCTCGGCGATCACGTCGTCGACGGTCGAGAAGCGCGTTTTCGGGAGGATGCCGGTATCGAGCAGCCCTTGCGCGAGCACGCGCACGGCGGCGTCGTGCGGCGCCTCGAACGGCACGCCGGCGCGCGTCGCGTCGACCGCGGCCTGCTGCGCGGCGAGCACGATGTCGTACAGCGTGCGCTGCGGGGGCGAGAAGCGCCCGTTGGCCGGGAACGTGCGCGTGATGTCCGACGCGTAGCCGTCGAGTTCGCACGCGGCGTCGATCAGGATCAGGTCGCCATCTTGCGCGGCCGCGTTGCCGGCCGGGTAGTGCAGCACGCATGCGTTCGCGCCGGCCGCGACGATCGAGCCGTACGCGGGCGACTGCGCGCCGTGCTTGCGGAACACATACAGCAGCTCGGCCTCGAGTTCGTATTCGCGGATGCCGGGGCGGCACGCCTGCATCGCGCGGCGGTGCGCGAGCGCGGAGATGTGCGCGGCGCGCATCATGATCGCGAGCTCGTGTTCGTCCTTCACGAGCCGCATGTCGTCGAGCAGCGGCGTGAGGTCGAGCATCGCGTCCGGTGCAGCGACACCCGTGCGCGCCAGCGCGCGCACCGCGTCGAGCCAGCCCGCGAGCCGGCGCTCGAAGTCGGCCGATGCGCCGAACCGGTAGTGCACGGTGCCCGCGTCGGCGAGCAGGCGCGGCATCTCGGTATCGATCATGTCGACCGCGAACGCCGCGTCGAAGCCGAACGCATCACGCGCGGCTTCGGGCCCGTAATGGAAGCCTTCCCAGATTTCGCGGTCGGCATTCTTGCCGCGGCAGAACAGGATCGACTCCGGCGCGCCGTGCGGCGCGGCCGCGTTCAGCACGAGCACGGCATCCGGCTCGCTGAAGCCCGTCAGGTAGTGGAAGTAGCTGTCGAACCGGTACGGATAGTCCGTATCGCGGTTGCGCGGCACTTCCGGCGCGGTGGGGACGATGGCGACGCCGCCGCCGGCGGCACGCAGTGCGGCAAGCACGCGTTCACGGCGCTGGCGGTAGACGTCGACGGCGATGGCGGTATCGAGGGGCGCGTTCATTCGTGCGATTGTAGCGCCGCGGGACGCCGTGCGTGAGAGAGGGGGCGGGAAGCCGCCCCGGAAGGCCCGCGCGGCGGTTGTTGCAAACCATCCACAGGCCGTCCGGGCGATTTTCTGTCGCGCGACGCTGGCCGGTTATGATCGGCGACAACGTATACTCTCGGCGGTTCCCTTAAAAAGGCAGATGATGAAATTAATCGGTTCGCTCAGCAGCCCGTACGTCCGCAAGGCGCGGATCGTGCTGGCTGAAAAGAAGATCGACTACAAGCTGGAGCTCGAGAACGTGTGGGCGCCGGAGACGGATATTCATGCCTCGAATCCGCTCGGCAAGGTCCCGTGCCTCGTGATGGAAGATGGTGCCGCGGTGTTCGATTCCCGCGTGATCTGCGAATACGTCGATACGCTGTCGCCGGTCGGCAAGCTGATTCCGCCGTCGGGCCGCGAGCGCCTCGAGGTGCGGTGCTGGGAAGCGCTGGGTGACGGCGTGATCGACGCGGCGGTGACGATTCGCGTCGAACATACGATGCGTGACGAGGCGCAGCGCAGCGCGAGCTGGATCGCGCGCCAGCAACGCAAGATCGACGACGGCCTCGTCGCGATGTCGCAAGGTCTCGGCGGCAAGACGTGGTGCGTCGGTAATCATTACACGCTCGCCGACATCGCACTCGGCTGCGCGCTCGGCTATCTCGACTTCCGGATGCCCGAGCTCAACTGGCGCGATCGCCACCCGAACCTCGACAAGCACTTCGCGAAGCTGCTGCAGCGGCCGTCGTTCGCCGATACGCTGCCGCAAAACTGAGCCGCACGCGACGCATTCACGCGTTTCACGCATTCGGCAGACGAAAGAAAAGCGCCCTGAGGGGCGCTTTTCTTTTTATCGGGCCGCCCTGCGGCGGGGGCGGTCGCCCGCGTCATTCGATCGATGCGTACACGGCCTCGCCGAGCGTGAACGAATCGCTGCGCGCAATCGGCCACCACTTGTCGTACAGCGTAAAGCCGCAGGTGTTGCCGTCGAGCAGCGCGCCGGGCTTCAGGTACTTCAGCAACTGCGACATCAGCCGCACTTCATGCGGCGCGACCCGCTGCACGATGTGATGCGCGCGCAGCTCGGACGGATGCGCGAGGCCGGCCGCCTGCACGAGTTCCTGCAACGCATGCAGCGTGTTGCGGTGGAAGTTGTACACGCGCTCGGCCTTGTCGGGCACGACGAGCGCGCGCTGGCGCACCGGGTCCTGCGTCGCGACGCCGGTCGGGCAGCGATCGGTGTGGCAGTGCTGCGCCTGGATACAGCCGACCGCGAACATGAAGCCGCGCGCCGAGTTCACCCAGTCCGCCCCGATCGCGAGCGTACGTGCGATGTCGAACGCGGTGATGATCTTGCCGCTCGCGCCGAGCTTCACGCGATCGCGCACGCCGATCCCGACCAGCGTGTTGTGCACGAGCAGCAGCCCTTCCTGCAGCGGTACGCCGACGTGGTCGGTGAATTCGAGCGGCGCCGCGCCCGTGCCGCCTTCCGCGCCGTCGACGACGATGAAGTCCGGCACGATGCCGGTTTCGAGCATCGCCTTCGCGATCCCGAAGAATTCCCACGGATGGCCGATGCACAGCTTGAAGCCGGTCGGCTTGCCGCCCGACAGCGTGCGCAGCCGTTCGACGAATTCGAGCAGCCCGCGCGGCGTCGAGAACTCCGAGTGCGTCGCGGGCGAGATGCAGTCCTTGCCCATCGGCACGCCGCGCGTCTCGGCGATTTCCGGCGTGATCTTCGCGGCCGGCAGCACGCCGCCGTGGCCGGGCTTCGCGCCCTGCGACAGCTTCACCTCGATCATCTTGACCTGCGGATCGGCGGCCTGCTTCGCGAATTTGTCGGGATTGAAGGTGCCGTCGTCGTTGCGGCAGCCGAAGTAGCCGGACGCGATTTCCCAGATGATGTCGCCGCCGTTTTCGCGGTGGTACTTCGACAGCGAGCCTTCGCCCGTGTCGTGCGCGAATCCGCCTTTCTTCGCGCCGAGGTTCAGCGAGCGGATCGCGTTCGCGGACAGCGAGCCGAAGCTCATCGCCGAGATGTTGAAGATCGAAATGTCGTACGGTTGCGCGCGGTTCGCGCCGACGCGGATGCGGAAATCGTGGTTCGGCAGCTTCGTCGGCGCGAGCGAGTGGCTGATCCATTCGTGCGCGACGGCCTTCACGTTCAGCTCGGTGCCGTACGGGCGGTTGTCGGCGACGTTCTTCGCGCGCTGGTAGACGAGGCTGCGCTGCGCGCGCGAGAACGGTTTCTCGTCGGTGTCGTCCTCGACGAAGTACTGGCGGATTTCAGGTCGGATGAATTCGAACAGGAAGCGGAAGTGGCCCCAGAGCGGGTAGTTGCGCAGGATCGCGTGGCGGTCCTGCTTCAGGTCGTACAGGCCGAGCGCGACGAGGGCGGCCGGGATCACGAGCCACAGCCACGCGATCGTGTGCCGGGCGGCGAGCGCCGCGACGGCCACGAACAGCAGGACCGCGCACCACATCGCGATATAGCGTCGGGAAAACATGGGGACTCCATCGTAATTGTCTGGATGGCCGTCACGTCGCCAGGATCGCGCGGCGGCCGGCAGGTCGGCGCCCGCGGCATCGCGCAGGCCCGGCGGGCATGCTGCCCGTGCCGTACCCGCCGCTGCCGGCGCCCACGATGGTCGAGAGTCTACTACGGGTGTCGTGAAGCCCGCGTTGCCGAGCCGGCGGCTACCGGCCGGCCTCGGCCGGGCGGATGAACGGGCTGTACGCCGGGGTGCCGGGTTTCAGCCGGGCGTCGTCGTCGAAATCC